>CAZWUD010000063.1:0-7759 GCA_964637055.1 uncultured Candidatus Cloacimonadota bacterium | reverse complement strand
GCCGGGAGGGGCGATGGCAAGCTGATGGAGCTCGCCATCGAAGCAGCCTGCGCGAGAGCATCTCTGGGAGAGATCTCCGACGCGATGGAAAAGGCTTTTGGCCGACATCAGGCTGAGACCAAACTAATCAGTAATGTTTATAGCAGTGAGTATGCAAATATGGATGAAATCGACAAAGTTCGCGCCCTCACCGATGAATTTTCCGAAGAAGAAGGACGCCGTCCGCGTATCCTCATTGCCAAGATGGGGCAGGACGGACATGACCGCGGAGCTAAAGTGGTGGCCACCGCCTATGCTGACATGGGCTTTGATGTGGATATGGGGCCGCTGTTTCAGACACCCCAGGAAACTGCCCGCCAGGCCGTTGAAAATGACGTGCATATCATCGGAATGAGCTCTCTGGCCGCCGGACACAAGGTCCTCCTGCCTCAGCTCATGGAAGAACTCAAAAAGCTGGATCGGGAAGACATCATGGTGATCGTGGGCGGGGTGATTCCGCAGGCTGACTATGACTTTCTCTATGAGCATGGCGCTTCGGCGATCTTTGGCCCCGGAACCCATCTGCCCACCGCAGCCACCAAGATGATTCAGGACTTGCTCAAAAACCATGGATAAACGCAAACCGGAATGGGCTCCCCCCGGTGCCGGCAAGGCCTTTGCCAGCAGTGTGGTAAGCCCCAGCCCCAGCACGGTCAAACCCCGTCGGGTCAGGGCCGGCAGAACTCTGGATCTGGACGCCATGGAAAAGGCTGTGATAGCCGGAGACCGCACCATGTTGTCCAGGGCCATCACCCTGGTGGAGAGCAATTCCAAAAAGCACTTTGAACCAGCGCAGGAGCTTCTGAGGAGGCTCCTGCCCCGTTCCGGGGGCTCCATTCGCATCGGCATCACCGGAGTCCCGGGGGTGGGGAAGAGTAGTTTTATAGAGCGTTTTGGCATGCAATTGATCAGCGAGGGTATGAAAGTGGCGGTGCTGGCGATTGATCCCTCCTCCACTCTTTCCCGGGGTAGCATTCTGGGAGACAAAACCCGCATGGAAAAGCTTTCCCGGGAGACTGATAGCTTCATCCGCCCCTCTCCATCCTCAGGAGTATTGGGTGGGGTGGCCCGAAAGACCAGAGAGAGCATGGTGCTCTGCGAGGCTGCCAGCTTTGACGTGATCCTGATCGAGACAGTGGGTGTGGGGCAGAGCGAGACCACCGTACGCTCCATGGTGGATTTCTTTCTCCTGATGCAGATAACCGGTGCCGGCGATGAATTGCAAGGCATCAAAAAGGGCATCATGGAGCTGGCGGATCTGATCGTGGTCAATAAGGCCGATGGTGATAATCTAATTTTAGCCCAAGCCGCAGCCCGGGAATACAATAATGCCCTGCACTATATTCGCAATGCCACCAGGGGCTGGGATACAAAGGCCGTCACCTGCTCAGCTAAGACAGGTGATGGGATCCCTGAAATCTGGGAGACCATCCTGCGCTTTCAGTCCAAAACCCTAAAGTCCGGCATCTTTGATAAACGCAGACTGGATCAAACTGCGCACTGGTTTGAAGACCTGATCTCGGAGGCTGTGCTCAATCGTTTTTACCAAAGAGAAGATGTTCGGAAAAGCTTGCCCAAATTTAAACTGCAGGTAGCCTCTGGAGAGATTCCCGTAGCTTATGCTGTTTCCAGGCTCTTAGATGACTGTGATCAGGAATAGTTGATTATTTTCCACAGGCAATTTGTCAAACAGCCAAAAACAAACACAATTCTTGTTGCCATTATTTTGCCTTTCGCAAATCCTGCAATAAAGCAATTATATGCATGGCCATTTGTAGTCTTCGATTTGCGAATCGTTCTTTCGAGAATAGCTTTCGCAAGTGAATATAGATACTTGAGGTAAATGTGAGAATAATCAGGATTTTGACTGTTTTCGGGATCGGGGTAGCATTTATGCTGGGGGCGATGTGGTGTAAATCAGGCAAATCAGAGACTCAAGATATCCAGGCAGGGCAAAGCGATTTCGGAGAAAATGGCTTTGAGATCAGCCTGGCTCAAAAATGGCAGACTCAAGCCCAGTTTGCCGGCATATATATGGCCATGGAGAAGGGTATTTATGCCCAACATGGTTTGAGTGTGCACCTGAAAGAATCCAAGCCAAGCGGGGAAGTGCTTGAGGATATGGCCCAGGGCAAGGTAGATATTGGCAATCTTGACCTGCTTTACGCTATGTCTGTAAATCATGATGAAGTTGAAATAGTAAATATCGGGCAGGTTTCGCAGAAGAACTCAATACTTTTGGTGGCAAAAAAGAAGCGGGGGATCAATTCTATCAGAGATTTTGAGGGCCGAAAACTCGGGATCTGGCGCACCGCATCTCATTTGGTGACGGAGTCATTCCTGGAGCAAAACGGGATCAAGATGGAGCTGGTCCCCATCGACTTTAGTATCAGCACATTTCTTTATGATGCAGTCGATGTGATCAATATGATGCGATACAATGAATATTTTCAGCTACTTCAGGCGGGTATGAAGGATGAGGATCTCTTTGTTGTGGATTTGCATGAGCGTGGTTTTGGCATTCCGGATGAAGGCTTTTATGTACGTCTGGACTTTTACGAAGCCCACCAGGACGAATGCCGGGCTTTTGTCCGGGCAACCATGGATGGCTGGCTCTATGCCTTTAGTCACCCGGAGGAGACTGTGGATCTGATCCTGGATAAGATGCAGGAGGCCAAGATTCGAGCCAATCGCGCACATCAAAGCTGGATGCTGGACAAAATGAAGGATGTGGTGATGCCCTCTGCAAATGAGATGGGAATCCTCAAGCGAGAAGACTATGAAAAAGCCCTGAAAATCTGTAATCAATTTGCAGAAAACCTCTGTGAAATCTCCTATGAGGAGTTCTATCCAGATGCCGATCGTTAAAGAAGAGAGATCTCTTGCTTATCAATTGATCTCTTTCATATTTACCGCTCTCTTGCTGGTATTCTTTGCTTCCATGATGGTCACCCGCATCCTTTATTCCAAGATCATGCTGGACAACGCATTGGACAATATGCGGCATCTGGTGCATGAGCGCATATACCTCATAGATGGCATTCTTACCCGCGTGGAAGCACTGGCCGGGACCGCACAAAACCTGATTACCCAATATGACATGAGCGATGAGGAAGTGGAAGGCTTTCTGCGTGATATATTGGTCGAAAATTCCCAGATTCATTCGATTTGTCTGGCCGATCGGGTCAGCTCCGGGGCCAGCCCCAGAGTTCTTTTTTCCGCGAGACATCGCTTTAACAAAAAAGAGATCCATAGCGACGACTATCGCTATCGGGATTGGTTTCAGATACCCTATATCACCGGCAAAGCATATTGGGTTGAGCCCTGGGTGGATACCGAAGGCAAAGGCGAGATGGTCATCTCATATTCGGTCCCGCTCTATGATGCCGGGACCATCAGAGGGCTCTTGCGTTATGATATCGAGCTGAAGTATCTTCAGAGTTTGATCGGGGAACAGAGCTCTTTTAAGATTGGTACTAGCTTTTTGGTATCTTCGACAGGGACGCTGGTGGCGCATCCGGATGATTCTCTGGTGATGAACCAAAGCCTCTTTAGCCTTGCTCAGGAATATGACGAGCCCACGCTGAAGACTTTGGGAGACGGCATGATGGCAGGGGAAAGCGGCTTCGTCAAAATCGGGAAGAGATCTCCCTTTGAAAATAGCTGGGTTTATTATCAGAATCTCACCAATAATAAATGGTCTATGGGAATTGCTATCGAGGAAGGGGTTCTGATGCAGGAAGTCAATATCATCCTGCTGATCCAGACCATTGCCTACATACTGATATTTTTGCTTTCTTCCCTGGTCATCTACAGCAGAGCCATGAACGTATCCCGTCCTTTGAAAAAGCTGGCTGAGGCCGCCGACCGGATTGGTGCCGGGGATTTCAATGTCGAGATTCCCCATTCTGAAAACAGTCAGGAGATTGCGATCCTCTCGCAATCCTTTACGGCGATGCAGGAATCTCTGAAAGACTATATCCAAAATCTCAGGATCACCACGGAGGAAAAGAATAAGATTCGTGGGGACGTGATCTATGCCAGTGAGATTCAGACCAAATTGGTTCCAGTCAATACTCAGCATCCCTTTGGCATCCAGGAGCTGCGTGCACATGGGATCTTGAGCCCGGCCGGAGACATCGGTGGTGACATGTACCATTATTTTATGATTGACGAGCACCGTTTCTGTTTTGTGATAGCAGACGTCCTGGGCAAAGGCATAGTTGCCGCGATGGCCATGACCATGGTATCCACCTTCCTGCCAGCCATTGCGCCATTTTCCAAACGCAGCAGACTGATGCTGGGGGAGCTCAATAATTTCCTATGTCGAAACAATATCGAATCCAACTTTGTGACCGCACTTTTGGGCGTGCTTGATCTCCGCACCGGAGTCATGGAATACAGCAATTGTGGCCACCTTCCTCTGTTTATCCGCAAAATGGACGGCAGTTTTCAAAAACACGCAGAGACCCACTCCACGGCTCTGGGCGTCTTTGAAAATCTTGAGATTGGCAGCGACAGCATCCAGCTTGATATTGGCGATGAGATCATAGTCCTTACCGATGGCATCACCGAAGCTATGAACAGCCGGGAGGAATTTCTGGGAATCGAGGGTCTGGAGCGGATTATCAGCCGGCTGGGCGTTCCCAATCCGGAAAAAACTGCCGGAGAGATCCTGAAGGCCGTGCATGCTTATGCCCGCGGTTCCACACACAAGGATGACATCACGATCCTGGTGATGGACTACAAACACCCTGGGCTTCTGAGGCAGGAGCCCTTTAATAGGTAAATACCACTCCGGATAGGGGAAAGATCCACTCATCGGCTTTTGTGCTGATGCGGATCATCTGCTCACCTCTGTGGATCAGGGGATTCTTTTCCTGTCCGGAAAAGATGCTGACCGGCTCCACATGGCTCAATTCTTTGGGATATGAAAATGAGATATCGATGCCTTTGGTCAAGTCCGAGATAAAGACTGAGAACTGATGTAGGGACTTGGAGTAAAGCGTGGTGGTGATGATCTCAAAATCAATTTCCCGGTTGATCATCCGGGAGAGCCTGGGATGGCTGCAGTGAATCAGCAAAAAGCCTTCTCCTCTTTCAACTCTTGTCTTTAGATCGATGCCGCCCACCTTGACTTTGTTCACCGCAAAGCTTTCCTCGCTCAGGCTCAGCTTGGCATCCAGCAGCCAGCGGTATTCCACATTCGGATTCAGAAAAAAGCCTCTGAGGATCTCATCTGATGCCGCACAGGCGATGATGAAGCTGTCCGATCTCAGCACTTTCCGATAGCGCAAGCTGGTTTCTGCCCGATAATAGCCGGAGATGGGGGAGCCCTGAAAGCTGATATCATGGCAGAAGTCCTTGCGATAGTGGATATCACGGTCTTTGTTGTAAAAGAAAGTCCGGAGTATCTCTCGATAGATCATCTCGCCTATCTCAGAGCTTTCCAGTCTCTGGGTGAGTGCTGAGGATATGATCTGATTTAGCTTGCTATCCCCAAAATCACTGCTCACAAAATCCCTGCGCGCCAGGGGTGCGCTATGGTGAATCCTGTCATTGATACGGTAATATCGTTTGGCGCGGCGTCCCACCTGACACAAGAGCTCATAGGCAGAGCCCCCGTAGAGAGCGGCCAGCTTTTCTGCCCGCAGAGCCTCGGATTTATTACCCAAAAGCGTCACTTCATCTCCGGGCTGTGCCTCCTCGAGATCGGTGAGATCCACCGTGATCATATCCATGGAGATCCTGCCGATCACAGGGCAAAGCTGGCCTTGCACCAGCACCCTGGATCTATTTGAAAGCAAAAAGTCATAGCCATCGGCATAGCCCACCGGGATGATGCCATAGCGTCCGTCTCGTGGGGCGATCCACTCTCTTTCATAGCCCACAGACTCTTTGGCATTGATCTTTTTGATCTGGCTGATGGCGGATTTGAAGGTCATCACCGGCTCCAGCGGCAGATCCTCATTGAAAGTGGTCGTCACGCCAAAGCTGGCTATGCCCAGCCGCACGAGATTGCAAAACTTTCCATAATGATTTAGGAGACCGGCACTATTTGAGATGTGGACATAGCGGGGTGCCTCCTGCAGGCTTTGGATAAATTCCCGAAAGCCATGCTCTTGCTGATCAGTAAATTCCTGATCATTTTCAGCCGAGGCAAAATGGCTGAAGATTCCTTCTATCTCCAGATCCGGCATTGCCTTGATCTGTTTATATATTTCCGGGGCTTCATCCAGAGCGATGCCGCTGCGGTGCATTCCGGTATCGAGCTTGAGATGGACTTTGATCTTTTCACCGGCTTTTTTGGCCGCTCTAAAAAGCGCTTTGGCAAAGGAAAGATCCGAGATCGCGGGGCTGAGTCCATATTTGATGATCAGGGGGATTTCACTCTTCAGGCTGGGGGACAGGATCAGTATCGGGGCCCCGCTTCCCTGAATGCGCAGCAATTTACCTTCTTCCAGATTTGCCACTCCGAGGTAAACTGCCCCTTGCTTTTGAGCGGCTTCTGCGATCTCTTTGGCGCCGTGTCCATAGGCATCGGCCTTCACGATCTGCATAAAGCACTGCCCCGGGAGCAATCTCTCCCGAAGCAACTGCAGATTTTGGCTATAGGCAGCCAGGTCGATCTCGACCCAACTGCGCTCGGCTATATTATCTTTCATTTAGAAGTATTTGGCAGCCAGATCAGCCAGGGCGGATCTTTCGCCCTTGTCCAGAGTCATGTGTCCCACCAGATTTTCGCCTTTGAGCTTTTCCACCGCCACACTGAGGCCGTTGCTGATGGCATCCAGATAGGGGATGTCGATCTGATAAGGATCTCCGGTGAGCACGATTTTGGTATTCTTGCCCGCTCTGGTGATGATGGTTTTCATCTCGTGGGGGCTGAGGTTTTGGGCTTCATCGATGATGATGAATTGATCCGGCAGGCTGCGTCCCCGGATGTAAGTGAGGGGTTCCAGCTCCAAAAATCCATAGTCCATATAGTCTTCCATAGTGGATTTTTTCTTGTTTTTGTCGGAGCGATCGGCCTTCTCGTCATGAGCGCCCAGCAGGATGTCCATATTATCATAGATGGGCTGCATCCAGGGGTTAAATTTATCGGCTTTAGAGCCGGGCAGATAGCCCAGATCTTTGCCCAGGGGGGAGATCGGACGGGAGACCACCAGGCGTTTGTAACGCTCTTCTTCCACCACCTTAAAGAGGCCGGCAGCAATGGCCAAAAGGGTCTTGCCCGTGCCCGCCTTTCCCGAAAGGCTGACCAGCGAGATATCATCATCCAAGAGCAGATCCAGAGCCATCTCCTGTTCATAATTACGCGCGGTGATGCCAAAGATATCCTGCCCCGTATAGTGCTTGAGTTTGCTGAGCTTATTGGTCTCGGCATTGTAACGCAGGTTTTGGATCTTATCCTTCTGCCCACCCGATGTGATCCGTACAAATTGATTTGGATAGATATTTTCAAAGGGGTTGTCTATACTGGAGGAGCTTTGCAGCTTTTCAAAGAGTAGCTTATCCAGCTCCTCGTGGGTCCATCCCGTATAAAATTCATCAAAATCGACCGTGTCGTTTTCAAAGTTTTCAGCCTGGATGTCCATCGTATCTGCCTTGATGCGCACATTCACATCTTTGGATACGAGGATGACCTGGCTGGAAGGATACTTTTCCTTGAAATAAAGGGCGGTACCGATGATGAGATTGTCATTGCGATCCAAAAAGA
>CAZWUD010000062.1:0-7954 GCA_964637055.1 uncultured Candidatus Cloacimonadota bacterium | reverse complement strand
GTGCGCGGATGCATGGTCATCAAGCCCTGGGGCTATGCCATTTGGGAAAACATTCAGCGAGCACTTGACCAGATGTTTCGGGAGACCGGCCATCGCAATGCTTATTTTCCCATCTTTATCCCCAAAAGCTATTTTGAAAAGGAAGCTGAGCACGTGGAAGGCTTTGCCAAAGAGTGCGCAGTGGTTACCCACACCCGTTTGGAGGACGATTCCATGGGCGGCCTCAAGGTCGCCGGAGAACTTTCCGAACCCCTGATCGTGCGCCCCACCAGCGAAACCATCATCGGTTCTTCCTTCGCCAAATGGGTAAATTCATATCGTGATCTGCCGCTTTTGATCAATCAATGGGCAAACATTGTGCGTTGGGAGATGCGCACCAGGCTTTTCCTGAGGACTTCCGAATTTCTCTGGCAGGAAGGGCACACCGTGCATGAGAGTTCTGAAGAAGCAATGGAAGAGACTCACAAGATGCTGGATGTCTACGCAAAATTTGCCGCAGAATATCTCGCCATCCCCGTCATCAAAGGTGAAAAGACGGATAGCGAGCGTTTCCCCGGAGCCGTCAATACCTTTTGCATCGAAGCCATGATGCAGGATAAAAAGGCTCTGCAATCCGGCACATCCCACTTTTTGGGACAAAACTTTGCCAGGGCTTCGGAGATCAAATTCCAAAACCGCGAGGGTGAATTTCAATATGCCTGGACTACATCCTGGGGAGTTTCGACCCGTCTGATCGGAGCCTTGATCATGACTCATAGTGACGACAATGGACTTGCTCTGCCGCCCAAGGTCGCACCCTCACACCTTGCCATCATTCCCATCTTCCGAAATGAAGAGGAAAAGAAAGAGGTGCTGGACTATTGCCAAAAGGTCACAGAGCTCTTTCACAAAGAACACTTTGAAGACGTTCGCATCTATACTGAGCTTGACGACCGCGATCTGACCGGAAGTGAACGCAATTGGTACTGGATCAAAAAGGGCATTCCTCTGCGTATCGAGATCGGACCTCGTGATATCGCATCAGATGCTGTGATGGTTGCCCGCAGGGACAAAGAGCCCCGGGACAAGCAAAGCGTGCCGCTGTCTGATCTGAAAGCATACGTGCTGAAAACTCTTCGTGAGATTCAGGATGCCTACTATCAACGGGCTTTGGATTTCCGCCGGGAAAACTCTGTCAAGATTGATGATAAGGAAGAATTTTACCGCTACTTTACCGCGAAGAAAAAGAATAAACCCGAGATTCACGGGGGTTTTGCACACTCTCACTGGTGTGGAGATTCTGCCTGTGAAGAGCAGATCAAAAACGATCTGAAGGTCACAGTCCGCTGCATCCCCTTTGAAAAAGAGCTCGAAGAAGGGCACTGCATCGTCTGTGGCAAAGCTTCCCATGAACGCGTCATCTTTGCTAAGTCATATTAAACTATGAATTTTAACTGCGCTGTCATCAATATCGGCAATGAGATCCTCTTGGGTAAGACTGTGAATAGCAATCTCGCCTGGCTGGGAAATGAGCTGGCCGGGCTCGGATTTGAGATCATCGAATCTCTGACGATCCAGGATGATATTACCGCGATCACATCTGCTCTGAGCTGCTACTGGGAGAGGTACGATATCGTGATCACTACCGGCGGTCTGGGGCCCACCGAGGATGACATCACCAAAAATGCTATAGCCACTGCATTTGGCAAAAAGCTGCTCTTTGAGCCCGAGATCTGGGAACAGATCAAAGCCAGGTATTCTCGTCGGGGAATCGCTATTCCACAGAGCAATCGCAGCCAGGCGATGGTCCCCCGTGATTTTGAGGTCATGGAAAATCAGCTAGGCACTGCACCCGGCTTGCATTACCAGCAGGATAATAAGCATTTCTTTGCCTTGCAGGGAGTTCCGCTGGAGATGAAGCATATCTTTGATAGACACATGCGGAGTATCCTGCAAGAGGCATATCCCGAGGCCCGGGGTTTGATCCAAAGGACACTGCATAGCCATGGCATCTCGGAATCCGCTCTGGCGGAGATCATCTTTGAGCGCGATTTGCCGCAAGGAGTGAATCTGGCCTGGCTGCCGCAATCCGGTAGGGTGGATCTCAAGCTGATGGCTTCGGATCCGGCGCTATTGGCAGAAGCCCAGGCGCAGGTCATGGCCAAAATCGGGGATCACATCTGGGGCAGGGACGCCGAGAGTCCCGCCAGCAAGTTGCTGGAGCTTCTCAGTAAAGATCATCTGAGCCTGGCCGTGGCGGAATCCTGCACAGCGGGACTCTTGCAAGCATATTTGGCAGATGTACCCGGGGCATCAGAAATGCTGTTGGGAGGCGTGGTCTCCTATGCAAACAGCATCAAAGAAAAGCTATTGAATGTGGATACTATTCCCCAGTACGGAGCCGTCAGCGCTGAAACCGCTCTGGCCATGGCGGACGGAGTGCAAAAGCTTTGTGAAAGTGATGTGGCCATCGCTGTCACAGGTATTGCCGGTCCTTCCGGAGGAAGTGCCCCGAAGCCGGTGGGGACGGTGCATTTTGCCTTCAAGATCCGGGAGCAATCCCGGCAGATCGGCATGCTTATCAGGGGTGATCGCACCAGCATCAGGCACAAAGCAGCAGAAGCGGGGATGCTTTTGCTGATCAGACTATTGCAAGGAAAAGAGATTTGAAAGTTTTAATCATTGGCGGTGGCGGCAGAGAACATGCGATTGCAGATGCTTTTCGCCGTAGTCCGCAAAATCCCCAGATTATCTTGAGCCCAGGGAATGATGGCATCGCACTTGACTATCACTGCGTCAGGCTTTCTGACCATCAGGCGGTGCTGGATTATGCCAAATCCGAAAAGGTAGATTTGGTCTTTATCGGGCCTGAACAGCCGATTGCAGAGGGGCTCTCGGACCTATTGCGAAAGCATGGGATCAGGGTCCTGGCGCCATCTCAGGCTGCGGGCAGATTGGAATCATCAAAAGCATTTGCCAAAAAAATCATGCAAAAGTATCATGTTCCCACGGCAGGATATCAGATGATCCAATCCCAGGAGCAGGTTACAGAGCTTTTGGCAAAGTTCAGCTATCCCGTTGTGCTGAAAGCGGACGGTTTGGCTGCCGGCAAGGGCGTCATCATCTGTGCTGATTTTGATGAAGCTGTGTCCGCTTGTGATCAGCTTTTTGCCCACAGTGCAGGGAAGACCGGCATTTTGGCAGAGGAATTTCTGCAGGGCTGGGAAGTCTCGCTTTTTGCCTTTACGGATGGTGTTTCGTATCAAACTAGCCTCTTTTCCCAAGACCATAAACAGCTCTATGATGGGGATCGCGGGCCCAATACAGGCGGTATGGGCGCAATCTGCCCGGTCCCGGAGGCTGAAGCCTGGCGCGAGCGGATCGAGGATGAGATATTGAAGCCTATCCTCAAAGCGATGCGCGCGATGGGAAGTCCCTATGAGGGAGTCCTTTATCTGGGGCTGATGATTACCCGCGAGGGGCCAAAGCTCATTGAGTTCAATTGCCGCTTTGGCGATCCGGAGACCCAGGCTGTGTTGCCTTTGCTCAAGACCGACTTTGTGAGCCTTTGCGATGCCATTGTGGAGCGTCACGTTTCCGAACTCGATCTGCACTGGGATCACCGCAGTTCTGTGGCGGTTATATTAGCGGCTCCGGGCTATCCGGGCAGCTATGAAAAGGGCATCCCGATTCAGATCCCGCAGCTTGAATCAAAAGTATTTTATGCCGGAGTATCACAGTCAGATGAGGGCTTGGTCACTTCCGGAGGCAGGGTCATTGCGTTACAAAGTGTGGCAGATAGCATTTCAGAAGCCAGGTCTGCCGTCTATCGTGACGTTGATGCCATAAGTTTTGCAAACAAAGTTTACCGCAAGGACATTGGTCTGCGCGACAATCATTTAGCCTAAGGGAGCGATAATGAGAAGCTATATTTGGGTTTTACTCCTGCTCATGCCCGTCATCATGTGGGGCAATCCCGTGACCGTCATCAGTGAAAATAGTAATGCACTCACTTTGAGATTTGAGATGCCGGAATATGAATTGGAAGAGTTTCGCCATGAGCATCAGATATATCACAGGATTGTGATGGATGAGGGCAGTTCCAGTTCCAAAGAAGCCTATCCGCAATTGAGGTATTTCTCTGTGCCGATAGCCATTCCAGTGGATGGAGCGGCCACAGTCAGGCTGCTTTCTTCACAGCAGGAACAGGTCAGGAATGTCTATATCAACCCCGTGCCGACGATGAGCCTGCAGGGTGAAGAGCCTGTCTATTCTGTGCATCAAGATTATGAGGCATACAGCAAGAGCTCCCTGTATCCCGCCAGTATCCTGGATCTCTCAGAGCCGGCCTTCATCGGAGATCGCCGCTTTGTGAGCCTGAGGATTTATCCCTTCCAATACTCTGCATCAAGGCGGGAACTCACCGTTCACGATCAGATCGAGATCGCAGTCAGTCTCTCTGGGTCCAAGGCTTCAAACCCGGACTGGATGCTGAGCGAGAATCCCATTGATGCAGTCGCAGACCACTTCTTCATCAATAATAGCAGCTCCAAAAGCTGGCGCAAGGCAAAGGATAGGTCTGCGGATTATCAGGGCTCTCCCAAGTCACTTGATCTGATTTCCGAGATTCAGCTCATTGTGGATAGTGAGGGCATCTATCAGGTGGGATATCACGACATCAAAGATATGGTTCAGATCATGACCGATTCCTTGGGGATTGAAATGAGCTGGGATGTCGATTCAGTGGATCCTCGCTTTCTGGAGCTCAGTGATGAATATGGGCAGATCCCCATCCACTTTGTGGGTGAAAATGACGGCAGCTTCGATCCTCAGGATTACTTTGAGTTTTTTGGAGACAGACACTATGGTGATACCTCCTACTACGATGACTACACGGCAGAAAACGTCTATTTGCTGAAGCTTAAGGACGGTTATGGAGCCAGAATGGTTGTGGAAAACGGTGGTCTGATCAATAGCAACCCTCTGCAGTATAGACTGGCGGATGCTTATCAGGAAACTGTGCACTTTGAAGAACAATATATCAGTGAAAAACTGGGAAAGGGCTGGTCACCCTTTAACCCCAGGTTTTACAAGGAGGACGTCTGGTTTTGGCGCCGAATAACTGCTCCGAATCTGGAGGTAGTCCCCATAGAGCTTGAGTATCCCATAGATAGCACTGTTAGATATGCTGATGCCAGGATAGTATTGCACGGTCTGACCTATTACGATAGCCTGTCTGCCGGAGAGTATGACCACGAGGCTACCATTCGGCTCAATCAAGCCATGGTCAATAGCCACACCTGGATCGGGCAGACCGAAAAGATCTTTAACAATCAGCAGCCCATTTCAAATTCGTTTCTACGGCACGGGACAAACCAGATATATATCAGCCTGCCGGGGAACACCCCCATAAAAGACAGTGAGCAAGTGCTGCTGGATAATATCGAAGTCAAGTATTGGCGGGAGTACAAAACGGATCGGGATTTCATCAAGTTCACAAAGCCTTCTGATCGGCCAAACGGTCTATTCCAGTTTGATCTGCAAGGCTTCTCTTCTCCAAATGTATCTGTTTACAAGATCGGCTCCAGCGTCTTTGGCAGCTTGCAGATCGAGCCCTTCCATGTAGATGGGGGAGCGCCGTGGACAGTCAGTTTGCAGGACAGTGTGTCCTCTTTGGCGGTACGTTACTATGCTGTGGAAGAGGGCTCCAAGAAGAAGCCCAAAGAGCTACGCCTGAACTTCCCATCTGATCTGAAAAACCCTCAGCATGCGGCTAATGTGGTTGTCATTACGCCCAGAGAGTTTGTGGAATCCGAAGGAACCTTGCAGCTTACGGGGCTCTGGGAATCAGAGGGACATATGGTGAAAGTGGTGGACATACAAGATATCTATGATGAATTTAACCACGGCATTGTCTCGGCGGAGTCAATCAAGGACTTTTTGAAGTATGCATATAATAACTGGGGGTCGCCGCAGCTTTCCCACGTCATACTCTTGGGTGAGGGCATAGCAGACAGCCGGGACTTTAGCCCCAGCCGCCACTATAACCTGATCCCGGTAAAGAAGATGTGGACTCACAAGCACGGCGCTACAGCCAGTGACAATTGGTACGCATGTATCGTGGGAGAGGATAGCATTCCGGATGTCAGCATAGCCAGGTTGAACGTGTGGACACACGAACAGATCCTGGATTACGCTGCCAAAGCGCAATCCTATCGAGACAATCTGCTCACTAATAGATTGTGGAATAGCCATCTGACCCTCAGCGCCGGAGGTAAGATAGATGACAATGACGATTTCTTTTCTCAGCAATCCGAACGCATCAGGCGCAGGGCCATTCCCAAAGATTATCGAGTTTCCAGAGTTTATACCAGCACCCAGACCGTAAGTAGTGATTACTTTGGCGGGACTTTTAATCTAAAGGATGCCATCAATAGCGGCACTCAGTTTGTCCAATTCATGGGGCACGGAGGCGGCAGAGTCTGGGCAGACTACAACCTCTTCAACTTCAATGACGTGGCTACTCTAAATAATCCAGTTTATCCGGTATTTCTGTCCCTGTCCTGTTATGCCTCGGCTTTTGACACAAACGGGGCAAACTCCATCTCCGAGGCTTTGGTGAATGTCCCCGATAAAGGTGCTATTGCTGCCATGGGGTTCTCGGGTTTGGGCTATAAGCTGCAGGATGAAGATTGGGGGTTGGCCTTCAACGAAGCAGCTTTTGTTCATGATTTTGACAATCTGGGAGATACCTGGCTTTACGCCCTTGCCAGATTCTACGCATATACGGATTCACCTGCAGCGCGCTATGCCATGACAGACGGAGCAGTTTATACCGGCGATCCTCTGATCAGGTTTAACAAGCCGATCTTTGATCAACCCGTCGCAGCCCTCGATCCCAATCCGGCAGCAGGGGGTGTCCTGGAGATAGAGGCACAGTTTCCTCCCTCAGTATCAGCGGCCCGTCTTTACATTGCGGATCACAACGAGATAGTTCAGAATGTTCCTTATGATATGCCGGTTATCGATGGCCAGTTCAGCGCCAGTTATACTATCCCGGAAAGCAATACCAGCTATACAAACCAAATCATGGTAGCAGGCTATTCTCAGGATAAGGAATACACCGGACAGAGCTTCTATGCCGTGGGACGGCCCGCCTTGCAACACGAGGCTTTTGTCCCCGCACAACCTATTTATACGGATTCGACCCACTTCAATGTCCGTGTATTCAGCCCCAGTCCCATTGTAGATATGTATTGCACGGTGCGGACAGACAGCTCCAAGGTTGATGGTGAATGGGTCATCATTTGGAAAGATCTGCCGATGCAGGTCAGCTCCAAAGATGAGAGCATCTGGATCACGACAGAGGCTCTGGCGAAATACAGGACAGCCAAAGAGCTGTTCTTTAAATACATAATGACTGATGATGAGGGAAATAGATACGAGACACATCTGGATGATTTCACGATCGCCGGACCGGAGCTGATCCTAACCGACATCAGTTTTGATCCTGGCAATGGAGAGCCAAAGCTGCGGATCAAATCTACCAACGCGGGCAATGCCGCATCGATTGTCACTGACCTGAGGCTGTATTACAGAGATCAGGGGACAGCGGCATACACGCTGTATTCGGTTCAGGATTTTGCCCCTCTGGAGGTCAATGAAGAGCGTTGGGATGAGATTGATCTGGCGGGTTTGCCCAGCGGATATCTGACCCTTGAAGCAAGAGTAAACGTCATGAAAGCTTTTGGCGAATGGGAGTTCTTTGAAAATACAACTAACTATATATCAATGACTTTACCCATGAATTACCACAGCGTGGATCCTTCTGGAGCGACAATTTCCAGCATTGATAACAACCTTAGCTGTACCTTTCCCGCCGGTTTTGTAAATACGGGCACAACAGGGGTTGCGGTGAACAGTCTGCCACAGATGTTTCCGGTAAATCAGCCCGATATCTTGCCCATAAACTTAC
>CAZWUD010000061.1:4492-7979 GCA_964637055.1 uncultured Candidatus Cloacimonadota bacterium | reverse complement strand
GATTTTGCTTTGCGAGGTAAAAGTACGCTTGATGTGACTGCCAGTCACAGGAACGCTACGCACTGATGTGTAGTAGACGCCTGCCATATCGCTGTTTCGCTCTAAAACAGCCTGACCGCGATAAGCTTCGGCGCGCAGCATATGTAAGCCCTGGATGCTCTCAAACTCCCATAGGAAGCTCTGAGTATCCTTCAGGGCGATTGTCGCCATGCTGATTCCACTCATCAAGGCGACTACAGCAAGGAGCATAGCGATGGCTAAATTACCGCTTTGGTTGCTTAATATCTTTCGCATAATATCTCCCTTGTGATCACTAAACGGATCTTCATTTCTTTACCATGTAAGTGCTATAGTTGACTGTTTTGTACTCATCCTTCTCGGGGTGAGGATTATCCCGGATCATCACCCTGGCGCTAAGTTCCACGGAAAGCAGAGCTGGCATATCTGTCACGGACAGACTGCTCAATGGCAAAATGGAACCTGTAGCATTAGCGTCACGCACTTCAAATTTGGTAACCTGGATCTTGTCTTTCATCTCGCGGGGTGGGAAAAGATACCGGGGACTGTCCACCTGAATACCGTTATAAACGTAATTCATGCGGATTGCTCCGCTTTCGAGATAAAATTCCACCCAATCGTTTTTTTGATAATCCTTAGCCGCGGGAGGTAAGATCCGGATACCGGATCCTGCACCCCAGGAGTCGCTTCCTCCAATGATCTCCAATTGGCGAGCATTGGCAACTCCATAAAACTCATCTCCGCGACCGAAAGGATGGCCATTACGAATAGTCTGTAAACATGCCATTGCTTGAGTCTGTAAATCAATATAATCGGAAATTACCTTGTAGCGTTTGTAAAAGGTGCTCACACCTACAGCAGACACCATGATCAGCATAGTGGATATCACCAACACCGTGATTAGCTCTATGAGAGTGATGCCGTCATTTCGTTTGATAATACTGAACATAATTAGTTTCCTGCCCTGATATAATAGTCTTCACGCAGTTCCACATATTGAGTTTTTTCAGAGCTGGGATCCACCCATTCCACCCTTGTAAGCACTCTTGTATAAGGGTATTGTTGCGCCCCGCTAAATTCAAAAGCAGGGGTGGCACTCAGGCTCTGAATACCCATCAAAGGTGCACCATTTGACAAAACATCGATCAGGACCTCCTTGTCACGAAAGGGTCTAAACTGCAGATCATCTTGTTTGGTGTGATATTTATTGTAGAAATACTGTTTTTCCAATTCCCCTGTGGCCAGCAGTGTCGCGGCTCTCTGTCGGTAATTTTGTATGCTCTGCTTTTCAGCGTATATGATACCGATGTAAATGGTAATGACCAAAACGGCCAGGACCGCGACTGAAATCAGCACCTCCAAAAGGGTGACCCCCCGCTCATTATTGAGCAGGCAGGGTTTGTCACGTAAAAAGCGGGGTGTCATCTTAAGCCTTTCCTTTAGAAACCTGCGCCGGTGGCGAAAAGCTTCGGATTGTCAGCCACTTCTTCTGCCACGGTGCGTTCCACGTAGTTATTCATCACCAGGTTATACAAAGATTGATCTTTGGTCTGCATTCCTTCCTTCGTAGAAGACTGGATGACAGACGGAATCTGGTAGGTTTTTTCTTCACGGATAAGGTTACGCACGGCGGCATTGGCGAGCATAATCTCAACTGCCGGCACGCGGCCTTTCCCGTCTTTTGTAGGCAACAAGGTCTGTGAGATCACAGCTTCCAGAGATTCTGAAAGCATGGATCGGACCTGTTGCTGCTGTTCCTTGGGAAACATATCTATCACGCGGTCGATGGATTTTGTGCAACTTCCGGTGTGCAGGGTGGCGAAAACCAGGTGTCCAGTCTCCGCTGCTGTCAACGCAAGTGACACTGTCTCCAAATCACGCATCTCACCAACCAAAATCACGTCCGGGTCTTCACGCAGAGCACTACGCAATGCAGCGGTAAAGCTCCGGGTATCATGCCCCAGCTCGCGCTGGTTGATCAGGCTGTTTTTACTGGTATGTACAAATTCAACAGGGTCTTCCACCGTGATTATATGACAATAACGCGAATCGTTGATGCTGTCAATCATTGTTGCCAAAGTGGTGGATTTACCGCTACCGGTGGGCCCTGTGACCAAGATAAGTCCCTTCTCTTTTCTGGTAAGACGTTTGAGAACTTCTGGCAAGCGCAGCTCTTCGTAAGACTTGATCTCATTTGGGATCACGCGGAAAGCTGCTGAGATGCCATTGATCTGATGAAAGGCATTCACGCGGAAACGGACATCATTGGAAAGCTTTGTAGAAAAGTCGATTTCCAAATCTCTCTTAAACATTTCCTGTTGAACATCATTCATCACACCGTAGACGAGACCCTCGACGTCTTCCAAAGTGAGCACCGGAAGATTGAGTTTTTTCATCTTACCGTTGACTCGCACCATGGGGTGCGAGCCTACGGCAATATGAAGGTCAGACGCTCCCGCTTCTGCGGTAAAGCGTAATAGTTCATGGATAGTCAAAGTACCGTCCTCCCTTATTAGTCGGTTGCCATTCCTCCGGTATCCGGATCAGTCCAGGTATCGATTCCATAACCATGGAATTTGGCCTCAGGGACGTCATACCATACCTGTTTGCCTTCGCCACCGGCAAATTCCTGGGTGGAGGTTGCGATGTACTTGTTAGGGGGGTTACCTACAACTTCAAACTTCCAGTTCTTCATGGTGCTTTCGCCGAGGCTGGCTTCTTTTTGAGCCTGCTCAAGGGAAAAACCATCGGTAGAACCATTGGTCTGCATGTAGATATCATAAGCTTTGCGAATAGTAGAAATTGCAGTTTGAGCTTCTGTGCTACGGGATTTTTCTACATAACGCAGATAGCGCGGCACTGCGATCGCTGCCAAAATGGCGACGATGATAACTACTACCAAGACTTCGATCAGGGTAAAACCCTTTTTGTTTTTCAGATTACTGAGCATTTTTGTATCCTCCTGGGGGATCGTTTTGTTTTATGCTATATACTGCTTGCACGATACGTGCCAATTTTTGATGAAAAACTATTTGCCGGCCAATTGTGTTAATTCGACAGGCGTAATTTTCTCACCGCCTATTCACATCTATATTAACGATACAATCGAAACATTTCGGCAATTTTGCTTTACTTTATCCACTAGTATCGCCTTGTGGTTTACTGTTTTTACCACTTCACTCCATCTTTTTAGGTTTACCAATAAGCGTCAAGCAAAATTATTCCGCTCCTTGCCTTTTGCCTTTCATAAATCTCACATCAAGTCAGTGTTAAGTCACGATCCTGCTCCCACCGGAGCATGATCCCGGCTCAATGCCAACCAGGATCAGCTTTGAGCAAATCCGTGGGTAAAGAGCCCGAGCGTAAAAGGAAATATTGGATCTGACAATCAAGGGCAGAAATGGACTTTTGTCAGATGCCCGGACAAAAGGCTTGACGCCATACTCTGATTTCGGTTTTTTGTCTCATA
>CAZWUD010000061.1:0-4482 GCA_964637055.1 uncultured Candidatus Cloacimonadota bacterium | reverse complement strand
TAGTAACTGTTGATAAAAGCAACTATAAGGAGCATAGAATGTCAATAATAAGAACTAAAACACTGATCCTCAGCATGATGCTGGCCATGACCTGCCTCCTGATCGCCACAGAACTAACCCCCACTCCCGTCACAAATTCGAACCTTTTGGAAGAGCGTGACATTTTGGCGGAATATGATGGCGGAAAGATTCTCAGGGCAGATATTCTGGAAAAAATCTCCAAAATCCCTCCGGCACACCAGGGACGCTACCATACTATGGACGGGCAAATACAGGTGCTGGACATTCTCTGTACTGAAGCCGTTTTTTACGAAAAAGCAAAACAACTGGGGCTCGACAAAGCTCCTGAAGTATTGGAACGATTGCAGGATATGGAAAGACGTTTTTACCTGCAGGAATATTACAAAAGGCATGTCACTGAGGTAGTTGAAATCTCCGAAGAGGCCAAAGAAGAGTATTATCAGGAAAATCTGAAACTCTTCTACCTGAACCCGAATATCACCATTGAATACATCCAGACCGCTACCGAGCAGGATGCCCAAGATGCCCTCAGCGAGCTTGGTGAAGGTGCCACATTTGCTTCCGTATCAGATAAATATAACCAAAACACATACGCCCGCGGCCTGAAAGGTGTGATCAAAAACATCCGGCTTAATGGCAATATCCCCGGAGTGGGCAATGATCATGAGCTGGAAGAATACATCCGCCAGAGCAGCGTGGATCCTGAACAGGTTTACGGACCTTACCAGACTGAGAAGGGCTGGCACATATTCCGCACGACGGCATGGACTCCCGGCCGCCAAAAGGAGTATCTGGAAGTATTGCCCGAGATCGAACAGCGTATTCGCCCAGTGCTGGAACGCCGCAAGCTGGAAGAGATTCGCGAAGAACTCAAAGAAAAATATCAGGTTCAGATTCATGAAGGCATAGCTTCCCAGATCGATCTCCAAGCCAAAAAGGACAACGAAGGAATCAAATATAACGTGGTTGTGCATTCTCCCGATGATAGATTGATCTACACTATAGAAGAAATCATGATGAACTTTGACGATATGAGCCCGCAAGAGCAGATCTTCTACATCAAAGGAGAAGGAGCCATCGCTCTGATCGAGCAGATGTTGATCCAGGATCTCATTCATATCGAAGCTGAAAACCTGGGGTACAAACAGTATTTTGAAGAAAATGAAGACTTTGTATTGGTTACAAAGAACATCATTCTACGCAGTGCTTATGAGAATTTGGTGCTGGACACAATCGATATCACAAATGAAGAAATAGCCGAACGCTATGAGCTTGACAAAGAAAAATATGCCCAGCCTGCCAGTCGCAGCATTCAAGTGCTTTTCTTTGAAAACGAGAAACAAGCCAACAGAGCCTGGCGCAAATTTCGCACTGCTCACAAAAGAAAAAATGAGAAGACCATCACCAAACTGATAAATAAATATTCCTCCCGCCCGGATAAATCCATCTACGAAAACCAATACGACAACGGCGTGGTTACCGGTTTGGTGCAAGATGCAAGCTTCTCACGGATGATTTGGGACCATCCCGTCGGCTGGCTTTCGCCAGTATTCACAGCGTCCAATGGTGATATCGTCTTTTTCCGCACCATCGATGAAACTCCAAAATCCTATCGCCCGCAGGTGGAAGTGGAGCCCAAAATCATCGGTGTGATCAAACAAGAAAAAGAAAAGAACAAACACGACGAAGTGACTGAAGAACTCTATGTGGAATTTAGCATGGTAAAATATCCTGAGCGCATCCGCCTGACTCTTACTGTCGAAGAACTCTTTGAATATGCCGACAGAGCAGCCCGCAACCGGAATTACCAGGATGCATTGGTCTTCTACGATCAGATTGTTTCAAACTATGACAACGGAGTGGATGACTACAAAGCTTACTTTATGAAGGCCTTTCTGGTGGCTGAAGAGATGAATGACAGTGATCTGGCCATCACAATGTTTAGGAAGTTTTTGACCCGCTTCCCCGAAGGTGACCTGCATGAATCTGCCCGTTTCATGATTGATAGCCTGGAAGGGAATATTGAAGGATTTGGAGACTTTGAGGATCTTGAAGACTGATCTTTAACTTAAGAAAAATCATCTAAGGTGGAGCCTGGCCTCCACCTTTTTTTGTCCATAAGATAGCGCGGTGGAGAAAGAGCCGGCTTTTGCTATGCAGTTGAGAGCTGCGTTTTAGGGCTCAAGCACTCTGCGGATCGATTCTCCGGGGAGCCAGCCGCTTTTGCCATCAGGACAGCGGACCAGGACCCAGGAACCCTCTTCCTGCTCGGCATCCAGAATGAGAGCTTCGTGGATCACCGCCACCCGGGATGCTTCCGGATCGGGCTCGACGCGAAGCTCGGCCTGATCCACGATCAATACCGCTTTACTATTGTGGCTCTGGCGATAAGCTTTGATGCCCAAAAAAATGGCCGAACCCAAAAACAAAAGCAAAGAAATGCTCAAGATCAAGGTCGGCAGCCCCCGTTCTTTGGCCGGATCATAGTGCAAGAGCCAGCTCAGGCTCAAGGCGGTGAACAGAAACCCGAGCAAGGTCAAAAGCGCCATGCGGTTCAGATTCATAAAGTCATAGATCTCATAAAAAAGACGCAAGAGAAACAGACGCTCAGGATAGAGATCCTGATCTGCAGAAAGCGTAATCACATAATTCAGGTTTGCCTTGGCGGATTTGTGGGCAGAATCCAGATTCAGTGCCTTGAGGAAATATAGATTTGCCATGCCGCTTTCCCCGGTCTGCCAATAGGTCACTCCGAGATTGTAATACAGATCGGCGTTTTGCACTCCGCTCTCTTCCAGCCTCTTCCAGTGGTCAAATTCGCTGCCCCAAAGCATACTGGTCAAAAGCAATACAGCCAGGCTAAGCATCATCTTCTTCTTCATCCGATAACCCCTTTTTTGCTGAAAGAACTAACGATCTGCCGCAGCATTTGGTAATCCTTTAGCATTTGATTTGCGTCGCTTTTTTGGGGACTGAATCTCTGGTGCTCGCAGATAGCGATAAATTCCCGAGTCTCTTCCAAAAGAGCATTCCGCACACCCTTTGCCCCAAGGACATCCATCATCTCTTCGATAGAAAGACGATTGGAGATCCCGTATTTCTCCCGTAAATAGCGCAATAATCCATTTTCTGCCTGGCTGTAGAAATCGTCGGAGAGTTCTTTCGCCGCATCGGAAGCCTCCTTGAGATACTTCTTCAAGGCTCTGTCTGCCATCATTCTGCTGTATTCTTCAGGATTGTTGCGGGCTTTGGCCCCCAGCCAGGCTAGATATGCCGAGACCAAAGTGCCGGCCAAGATCAGAGCCACTATTAGCCAATACCAGAAGCTTTTCAGATGGCTGCGGTAATCCGGATAGTAACTGCGGGAGAGCATCGGGTGCAGGCTTTGGGGACTACCAGTCTCCAAAAGTCCGGAAAAATAGCTGATCACATTGGCACCTTTCACCTCGATCTGGCGTTTCTCACTCTTGAAAGTGTGATAGCTTTCGGTGGCGGGATCAAACCAGCTAAAGCTGAGTAGGGGCAAAGTGTAGTCCCCTTTTTCGGAAGGAATGATGGTATAGTACAGGGTGCGGCTACCCTCGATGCCGGCATTGAGGCGGTCAACCGCCATCGGGGCAGATATCTGCGCCGACTGTGAGGGAAACTGCGGATGGGTAAACTGGTTAAAATTTCCCGTTCCTGCGATGCGCAGGCTGTAAGTGATGGCCTCACCGAGAGATATCTCATCGTCACTGACATCATCAGAGATCTGAAAACTGCCTACCGCTCCGCCAAAATCCTCCGGCACGCCCTCATCAGGCAGGGGCAGGACCGTGAGCCCGGCGGGCTCTGAGCTGACGGGCTGGTTCATGTAACCAAATTCATAGATTCTGGCCAGTCCCTTCAGGACCGGAACCTGCAGATCACCGGTGGCATTCGGCAGTAGCATCAAGCGCTTGATCAACGCCCGCTGAAAGCGTTTACCATTGTGAGTGACCACTTCATAATCCAGATTGTGGGGCTGCTCGTAATTGCTCTTGCCGTAGCCGGGAAAGTCCTCTTCATCCTCCAGGTTAAATGAGCGCACCATCTGGTCTGTATATAGATAATATGAGACAATCGCCGGCTGCCCGCGATAGACTTTCTGCTTTTTCGGATGAGCCAGGATCATAGTTGATCCGGTCATACGACTGGCAGACCACGGCAGATTGGGATCATCGAAGTCAAAGGCGCCCGGCAAAGGAGGACTGCTTTGGCCGCTTTGTCCGGCCCCTGAATTCACTATGCTGAGGCTTATCTCTGGCGTGCTGTAAACTTTGTTACCCACCTGTAAATCTTGTTCCGGGATAATGCTCTCGCCTTCCCGCTGAGGTATATATGTATAGGTATAGCGGCGTTGATATTCCCTGTGGGCCTTGAAATTTATGATTCTGGTGCTGCTGCTGGCCCTTTCCGGCGACCAGCAGGGCAAGACCGTGG
>CAZWUD010000060.1:0-8031 GCA_964637055.1 uncultured Candidatus Cloacimonadota bacterium | reverse complement strand
CAAGAAGATGGCAACTTCTGCAGTGGGCACATATCATCATAGCCTGATCGTGGGGAACCTCACGGAAAGAGCCGCCGAGGCCATTGGCGCAAATCCGCTTTTGGCAAGAGTGGGCAGCTATTATCACGACATTGGCAAGATCATCAATACCGAGATCTTCACTGAAAACAATGAAGAATCTGCCGCCATTCATGACGATATGCCTCCGGATAAGAGTGCATCTTTGATCAAAAATCATGTGCTGGAAGGTATCGCTTTGGCTAAAAAGTACAAAATACCCCAGCCCGTGATCGATATCATCATGCAACATCATGGAACCGGCGTGATCCGCTACTTTTACGATCAGGCAGAAAAGTTGAATTTACCCCTCGACGACGAATTCTACCGGTATCCGGGACCCCGGCCCCAAAGCAAGGAAGCAGCATTGGTGATGATCGCAGACGTGGTGGAAAGCACTACAAAGGCAAAGACCATCACTAGTGAGCAGGATATTGAGAAGATCATTGATGACACGATTTCCCGCCTGATCAGAGAAAAGCAATTTGACGAAGCTCCGATAACGATGAAAGACCTTGCGGTGACCAAAGCCGCAATGATCCCTGTCCTGGGAAGCATATACCGGAAAAGGCTGGACTATCCCGACGAACATGACAAAGCTAAGTATTCAGGGTGATCTGCCCGAAGGTATATCGGAAGATCAATTACAAAAGCTGGCCGATACTATCCTGCAAGAGCAAGCAAGCGGCACAGATTTTGAGATTTCGATACTCTTGACAGACTCTGGCGAGATGCGGCGTTACAATAAGCGCTACCGAGGGGTGGATGCCAGCACAGATGTGCTGAGTTTTGAAGGTGAAAGCCTGGATATAGCTTCGCGCAAACTACGCTTTTGCGATATTATCATTGACACAAATCAAGTATTTGTACAAAAGGGACAAAATACTAATAGAGAGGAATTTTGGCAGGTTTTGATCCATGCCTTGCTGCATTTGGCAGGACATGATCACATCCGGCCTACAGACAGGATAAAAATGGAAGACGCAGAAGATAATTACCGAAAGCAAATTCCGGGATAGTGTGAGTGATGGATACAGAAAGTATATTTTTGTTACTGTTGTTTGTGCTACTCTCGGCCTTCTTTTCAGGTAGTGAAACGGCCATGTTTTCGCTATCTCGTGTGTATTTAAAAAAACTGGAAAACAGTGGTGGTCGTCGGGGCAAGCTGGTTATAAAGCTCTTATCAAGGCCAAAACGGCTATTGGTTACTCTGCTTTTGTGCAATACATTTGTAAATATGGCAGTGTCGTCCTTTAGCACATATCTGGCGATAGGGCTAGCCAGGCAGTTTTCTTGGGATCTTTCCCTCACAATCACCGTGCAGATCATTGCGGTCACCATCGTGATCTTGATCTTTGGGGAGATTGTGCCAAAGCTATTGGCTTTGTCTCTGGCAAATGATATCAGCCTTTTGATCGCCTATCCCCTCAACGCCATACAGTTTGTTTTGACACCAGTGGTCTGGATTTTTGAAAAGCTGAGTTCGATAATATCACGCAAAGGAGCGTTTGACAAGCATGTAGGCCAGAGATTTACTCATGAGGAATTTCACAATCTGATCCAAAGCGACAGCAGTTCGGGCACACTGGAAGAATATGAAAAAAGGATGCTGGTGGGGCTGTTTCGCTTCCGGGAAGCTGAGATCAGCGAGATCTATGTGCCCCGGGTGAAGATTACCGCTATTGAAGAAAATCAGAGCCTGGAAGATCTGAAATCCCTGGCAGTTTCCAGCGGATATTCCCGCATTCCGGTCTACCGCGAGACCATCGATGATATCATCGGTATCATCTACGTGAAAGATCTCCTGCTCTATCCTGACAAAATGAGCCTCACAGAGCTAATGAGGCCCGTCTGGTTCGTGACAGAAAACATGAAGGTCCAGTCTCTTTTGAATCAGTTCAAAATCAAAAAACTGCAGGTAGCGGTGGTGGTGGACGAATATGGCGGAACCTCCGGCATCATCTCTCTGGAAGACATTTTGGAAGAGATAGTCGGCGAAATTCATGACGAATACGATTCAGATGAAGCGCCGGAATTCACAAAGATCGATGATGGATGCTTTATTGTGAGCGGAAACTTTAGTGTGCGTCAGTTTAACCAGGAGTTTTCACGAGATATTTCAGTGGAAGAATATGACAACATGGCAGAGTTTCTTCTGGCTCAGTTCAATCACGTCCCAGAAGTTGGAGAAGAATTTAGCCTGGACGACAAATTGGATATGGAGATTTTGGAAAGTGATGAGAGAAGTATCAAAAAGATCCGGGTCGTGTATCACGAATAGCCTGCACAAGCTGGTTTTTGCCCTGTTTGTTCTCTGCTTTTCAGCGATGCTACCGGCGGCGAGATTTGACTACAAGATCAGCTCGATGGCCTTGAAGATTGCCGATCTGTCCATAGATCTGAATTCGGACAAGATCACCGTTGAAGCGCAAAACCAGGGGCGGATGAGCATCTTCCCACATTTGAACAATAGCTACGAGATCTGGCTGGATGAGGATTTGCGACCCAAGACCTATCTGCGCATGATCCACCAGGGCGAGCTCAGGGATTCTGTGCTTACGGTCTATGAGCATTCAAAGGCCTCTCTGCACAAACAGAGTTCAGAGCAAATCCTGCACTATGAGCTGCCAGCGGATAGCCGTGATTTCTTCAGCTTTTTATACATCCTGTGTCAAAGTCCCAATCCTGCAAAATCCTATCTCCTTGATGATGACGGACAAAGCTGGAAGGCCGAGGTCAGTCCTCCTGCCAGAGAGCGCATCCGCACTCCTTTGGGCAAGATGTATGCCCGCAGACACGATATCCAGATGCTTCCTCTCTGCGGAGATGATGCAGAATATGTGGACATGCTGACCCACAATTTTTTCGATGAGAACCTGGATCTGGTAATCTGGATTTCAGATAACGGTGTCCCTTTGAAGGCAAAAATCAAAAAAGGCCTGCTTAGTATGAGTTGGGAGATCATAGGGATCCGCTGATGAAGCCACGTTATTATCTGATGATGATCATAATCTGGATGGCCTTGATCTGGACCTTGTCCTCATTGCCATCCCAAAACCTGCCATCGGTTAAAATCGTCGGTTTCGACAAAATTGCTCATGTCGGCATTTACTTCGTGTGGGGGATGTTGGCAGCTCTGTATTTGCACAAGAAAAAGGCTGTCGGTGGCTGGCGATTCGTATTTTATGCAGCGATGATGCTTTCTGCCGCTCTGGATGAATATCATCAGCATCTCATACCCGGAAGAGAGGTATCGTTATATGATTTCCTGGCCAACGGGCTGGGGCTAGTACTGGCAATTTTCGCTCATCGGGGCATTATCAGAAGGCAAAAGAGATGATCGCTGTCAAAGGGCTCAAGATCAGCCTTGCCGGGCAGGAGATTCTCAAGGGGATCAGCTTTGTCTTGCCCTTCAATGAAAACCTGGTCATTCTGGGCAAAAGCGGATCAGGTAAAACCGTCCTCATCAAAAGCATTTTGGGGATATACCCTCCGGATGAGGGGAGCATCATCATTGATGGTTTTGATCTGTATGACTCCAGTAAAGAAGAGCTGGATGCACTCAGAAAACGCTTTGCCATGGTCTTTCAACATGCAGCTTTGCTGGATTCATTTACCGTCTTTCAAAACGTGGCGCTGCCGCTTTATGAAAGAGGCGAAAAGGATGAAGATTATATCCTGGAACGGGTGATGGAATGCCTGAGCCTGGTGGGGCTGGAAGATACTCTGAATAAATTTCCCGCAGAACTCAGTGGCGGCATGCGCAAAAGAATCGGAATCGCCCGGGCTTTGGTCTATAAACCGGACTACCTGATCTTTGATGAGCCCGTCTCCGGTCTGGATCCCATCACAGCCGAAGAAACCTTGTATTATATGGATGAGATCATAAAGAACAATTCTGCAACCGTAATCACCATCACCCATGACGTCGACACAATCGCCCAATTGGGCCAAAAAGTGCTTTTTATCAACGAGGGACAACAGGTCTATTATGGATCTTATCAGGGATTGATCAATAGTGATCAGGATATCATCCGTCAGTACTTTTCTTGATGACAAATAAAGATCTGATTTTCCTGGCTTATCTGACTGCGACCGCATCCGTTCTGCACATTGTGGAAAGCCTGATCTTCCGTTTGCTGCCGGTGCCATTTCTTAGGCTGGGACTCTCCAATGCCGTGATCCTGTATCTGGTATGGCATCGCAGGATATATTCCGCTTTTGTGGTGGGAATAGCCAAATCGGTGATTGGTGGGGCGGTGACTCTTACCCTCCTGAGTCCGGCAATTGCCTTGTCTTTGGGAGGCACGATCGCCGCGTTATCCATTATGTCCCTGGGACTCTTGATGCGCCCGCGCTTTAGCATCACCGGGATTAGCATTTTGGGCGCAATTTCCCACAATATAGCCCAGCTATCTTTGGCCAGGCTATTGATCATCACCAAGGACAGCCTTTTTGTATTGACACCAATCCTGCTTTTATTAGCGTTGTTAAGCGGTATTGTGACTGCATACATTTGTTATTACCTGGAGGATAAAATCCCTGGATTGAAGGCCCAAATATGAAGAAAAAGAAAAGAATACATTATGCCAGGCTCTTTGCCCTGATCGGGATTGCTGCATGCGTCTTGATCGGGATGGTGTTTGGGATTATCTGGTTTTATTCCGACACCCTGCCTCCCACCCAGGAACTGCGTAATTTCACCATGCGCAGCGGATCTGAGGTCTATGACCGCAATGGCGACATGATCTATCTCTTTGCTTTTGAGAAACGCAAGCTCGTATCTCTTAAGGAATTACCCCCACATCTGATCGACGCCCTGATCGTGACCGAAGATAAGAATTTCTACAAGCACTTTGGGGTCGACATAATGGGCAATGTCCGGGCCCTGGCCATTGACCTGATCCGCATGGATTTCTCTCAGGGAGCCAGCACCATCACTCAGCAGATGGCGCGTAACATGTTTTTGACGCTGGACAAAAGAATCTCCCGCAAGATGAAAGAGATCATCCTTGCGATCAGGATTGAGCGGGAATTTAGCAAAGATGAGATCCTGGAAATATACTTTAATAAAATCTTTTGGGGAGGTCAGCTTCTGGGTGTCGAAGCAGCAGCTCTCAACTATTACGGTAAGCATGCCAGTGAGCTAAGCCTGGCAGAATCTGCCACCCTGGTGGGCATGATTCAGCGTCCGAATTACTACAGCCCAATCAAACATCCCCAGCGCACTATGGCTCGCCGAAATCTGGTTTTAAAAAAGATGTATGAGGCCAAAAAGGTGAGCCTTGAAGAATACGAGTTAGCCAGCACATCACCCTTGCGTAAACCCGGTAGCTCGATGCGTCAAACCGCCTCGGATTATTTTATAGAACACATTCGCCTGTATCTGGAACGCAAGTACGGCACCGATAAGCTCTTTGAAGGTGGCTTGCGCATATACACGACAATAGATCAAGATTTGACGGTTTTTGCGGATTCTGTCCTCAATACTTATCTCACCCAGACGGAGAATCGCCATAACTATCGTCATAAATTTGCCGATGTATCGCCAAATTCATATGATATCAATACCCGGTATCTGCAAGGGGGCCTTGTGCTGATAGAGAACAAAACCGGTCATGTACGAGCCATGATCGGGGGGCGGGACTTTGCCCACAGCAAGTTTAACCGGATGACCCAAGCCCGCAGACAGCCGGGTAGCGCCATCAAACCCGTTTACTATACCGCTGCCATCGAAAAAGGCTATACACCATCCACCGTCATCAATGACGCTCCGATCAGCTTGATTGCCGGCGATGGTAAAAAGTGGAGTCCCACAAATTACAGTCACAAATTCTATGGATTCACGCGGATGCGGACGGCTTTGACGCATTCCTATAATATTTGGGCAGTGAAAACCTCCATAGATCTTGGCTTTGATACCATGACTGATGCTTTTAACCGGTTTGGTATCAATCGCAAAGTAACGGACTATGCTGCTGCCCTGGGAGCTTATGAGCTGACCCCCATGACACTGATAAGCGCATACACCACCTTCCCAAATGGCGGCAACAGAGTCAGCCCGGTTTATATCACCAGAGTCGAAGATACAAATGGAAGAGTGCTGGAACGGGGTGTCACCAGCAAAACGAAAGTCACCTCAGAAGAAGTCGCCTATATCATGACCAGTATGATGCAATCAGTCACGACTTCCGGCACCGGCGCTTCAGCACGAAACAACTATCACTGGCAGGTGGCGGGAAAGACAGGCACTTCCAGCGATCATCGCGATGCCTGGTTCATCGGTTTTAACAAATCATTCACCTTGGGGATCTGGAACGGTTTTGATAACAATGCAAATATCTCATCCAGCGCAGTTTGTGCGCCGATCTGGGGTCGTATCATGACGGAAGGCATCCGCCTTGACAATGGCGGCAGGCTTCCGCGTGCTGATGACTCGCGCTACGTTTTTGAAAGACCGGATGACATTATTACTCGAAAGATCCATCCCAAGACCGGGTTTGTGACAGAATCTGGTGGTATTGAAGAAGTCTTTATCAAGGACAATATCCCTCCTGTGATGGCAGATACCCTGCAATTTAATTTCTATCCCACCCGTTGGGGCTTTAATGATGAATTGGAGTTTTAGACTAACATGATCGGCAAGGCACTCTATATCTTGCTTTTGGTGCTGATAGCATCAGGGGCTTTCACATACATCACTTTTGTGATCCGCTTTTATTTTGGATGGAAGAGATACAAAGCCGAGGTCAATTTTGAAAAAAAACGTGTTTCCGTGGTCGTGGTGGCCAGAAATGAGGCAAAGAATCTGCCCCGTCTCATGACTTGCCTGCTCTCTCAGAACTACCCCAAAGACCTGTATGAGATAATTTTGGGAGACGACGATTCGGATGATGATACCCAAGAGATCATGCAGAAATACATCAGCGCCGGGCACAACGTCAAATACATCAAATCACTGGGAAGGGATCAAGTGGTCTCCCCCAAAAAACTCGCCCTCAGCAGCGCTATAGAGGCCGCCGAGGGAGAGATCATTCTCACCACAGATGCGGATTGCATCGTGCCCACGGGATGGATTACCAGCATGGTGATGTGTTTTGCTGATGATGTGAGCATGGTGGCCGGTTATTCCCGCACTCTGATTCCGGTCTGGAGCAAAGCCTCGATTTTGCAAAAGTATGAACACCTGGATTTTGCCATGACCTATATGGTTCTGGGCGGTGGCTACACCCTGGGCAAGAGCTGGGCCTGCATCGGACAAAATCTGGCCTATCGCAAGAGCGCCTGGGAGGAAGTGGGCGGTTTTTCCAAAATCATGCACTTTATCAGCGGTGATGACGTGAATTTGATGCAATTGATGAGAAAAGCCGGACACAAGATCATCTTCAATTTCTCACCGTCCTCTTTCACACACACTCATCCCGTGAAGAGCTGGAAAGGATTTATCAATCAACGCAGTCGTTGGGCATCAAACATGAAGTATCAGCTCCGCCTGAATCCGGAATTCTTTTTTATTCTCTTTTCGATGGCTTGCCTGTATTGGGGCGGCATCGTACTGATGTTTATCAATCTGCGTTTGGGATTGGCTGTCTTTGCCTATAGAATCATCATCGAGCTTTTGATGGCTTCATATTCCCACAAGCACTTTGGAGTCAGTTCCCGGATGCTAAGGTTTTATCCGGTCTGGCTCATAATTCAGACCTTTATGCTGGTCTTCACCATGTTGCTGGGGCAGCTTGGCATCTTCGTGTGGCATGGAAAACGCCCACCCAAAGGAGTGAATAATGCAAACGGTCATCTTTGACGATCACTATCATAAATCCTTTTACCCGATCTGCCAGACCCGTGCAGTCGGAGATTTGCGCTGCGGTATTTTGAAATTGAGACAACGTCTGGACTATGTCTTTGGATCCGATAATTCAGCACTTTTGATTGATGGGCCCTTACTGCCGCTTTACCGGGAGCGTCATCCAA
>CAZWUD010000059.1:0-8061 GCA_964637055.1 uncultured Candidatus Cloacimonadota bacterium | reverse complement strand
CACCAGAGGGTAAAAATCCTCAGGCATATTGCTGCGACCCAGAATGATATCGGGATTATCCAGACCAGGATCAGGCGGAGCATCGGGGCCTCCACGACGGTGATTGTAGCTATGCAAATCCAGCACTATCAAAAAAGGATGCAAGCTGAGTAAACGTTCGATCTGGTAGCTGAGAGCATTATACCAATTGTCATAGCTTTGTAGTAAACTATCCACCAGATTTTGCGGAAAGTCGGGGCTCCTGGTCGGAAGCCCCCAGGAATCCTCAGGCTTCAGATAGACAGCCCGCTCCCGCCGTCGGTTCAAGTCCACTGCAAAACGGCTGCTTTCCACGGTGATGCTATTTGAAAAATACTCTGCAATCCGCTCCGTATAGGGATCTTCCTCACGAAAGCGATCTGCCTCCGGGATGATGGTGTAAGGGCGCAAAGCCCGAGGCAGTATATGTCCGCCATGAATGGCCAGAGCCAGAACGGGAGTTTGGGAATCGGCAAATCTATATTTGGTCTGGATCATCAGTCCACCGGGTAGCTTTCCATCAGCTTCATTAGCTTGCCCAAGATCGCCAGATAGCGTTCGGCATCGGCCAATTCAAAGTGGGACTGCCCCAGCCAGCGTTCCAGCGCATTAAGATCGATCTCGCTGATCAGAGCGGCTTGCGCAAAGAGATCCTTCAGGGTCTGAGGATAAGGCTGTTTTACCAGGAAGAAAAAGCCTTTGAGGGCCGGGATGAGTGATCTGATGGAGAGATGCAGGGTCTCACGCAGATTGCGTGTGGAGAGCTTGCCTTCCAAAAGCATCTGTCTGGTATGCAGCCATTTGCTCTTAAACTCCCGCTCCATCTGCAATCTGACATCCGCCGGGATAATATCAAGCTCACTGAGCAAATCCTCTTTGAGCAGCAGGTTGACGCTTTGCGAGCTGCTGATATTGATAAATTCAAGTGGATAGGAATCCAGGGAAAACTGGATAAACTGTCGATTTATGATCAGAGGCAAAGGCAGTTTGTGCTTACGCACATATGTGGCCATTGGCGCCAATTCTCCCAACCAGCCGTCGGGGTCATGATCCAGGATGACCGTGGCCATGTATTGGCCGGTTAGTTCTTGATAGACATAGACCTGGATCAGGTGTTCGGATACGGAATCGAGACTTTTCAAGAGTCCGGTATAGGGATGATTCATTTTTCCTCCTGAGCATATTTCTTGAGATAGAGGCTTGCGCATGACTTTGCCAGATTGCGAATTTTGCCGATATAAGCGGCACGTTCGGTGACGCTGATCACGCCGCGCGCATCCAAGAGATTGAAGGTGTGTGAGGCCTTGAGAAGCATATCATAAGCGGGATAGACCAGATCCTGCCCAATCAGCGTTTGAGACTCTGCTTCATACCTGGCAAAAAGCTCAAAGAGCAGGGCGGTGTCCGCATATTCAAAATTGTAAGCAGAGTATTCCACTTCACGATCAAAATAGAGATCAGCGTAGGATTCTCGGGAGCTATAAGCCAGTTCTCGATAGTCAGATACATCCTGAATATACATGGCCAGACGCTCCATTCCATAGGTCAGCTCCACCGAGATCGGAAAGACATCCATGCTGCCCACCTGTTGAAAATAGGTAAATTGAGAGATCTCCATGCCGTCCAGCCAGACTTCCCAGCCCAGACCCCAGGCTCCCAAAGTGGGAGATTCCCAGTCATCTTCCACAAAGCGAATATCATGATTTTCGATCTGGATGCCAATCGCCTGAAGACTCTTCAAATAGAGCTCTTGGATATCTTCCGGGCAAGGCTTGATGATCACCTGAAACTGGTAGTAATGCTGAAAGCGATTGGGATTTTCACCATAACGCCCGTCTTTGGGACGCCGGCAGGCTTGGGGATAGGCGATCGCTGTGGGCTTGGGACCCAAAGCGCCAAAAAACGTGGCAGGATGGAAGGTTCCGGCTCCCATCTCGATGTCATAAGGCTGGATCAGGTTGCAACCCTGCCCTGCCCAATACTGCTGTAGTGTGAGGATTATCTTTTGAAATTCCATTCTCTATTTCCTGTTTATTTCTTGCACCTTTTTCTTCAAGCTCACCAGATCCTGGCGAAGACTATGTAAGTCATTGGCTATCGCCGGCATGGCGGCATCTATCTTGAGCTTCTGTTTGGCAACAGCTTCAGAGCGGATCTCGTCTTTGAGCTTTCGATCCCGTTTCAGCTTTTGTTTGGTTCCCTCGATAGTGTAACGCTGGTTGTAAAGCAGATCCTTGATCTTCTTCAAAATCTCAATTTGCTGCAGGTTATAGCGCCTTTGATGTCCGCTCTTTTTGGGGCGAATCACGGGGATCTCGGATTCCCAATAGCGCAAAACATGGGGTTTTACATCCAGCAGATTGCTCACTTCACCGATTGTGTAATAATGCTTTGTCATCTACACTCTCCTTGGAAATACAAAGCTGAAAAGTAGTAACAGCACCGTGGCAGCGACAAAGATCCAGGGATAGCGATGTATCCTGTGATACAGGGGGATCACATCGCTGGTGTATAACGGTGCAGTGATATTTGTGATCTCAAAAAGCTCGGTTTCCTTTAGTATCTGCCCCTTGGGATCCACGATCATAGAGATGCCGGTATTTGCACTGCGGTAAAACTGCAGGCGGGATTCGATCGCTCGAAACCGCGTCATCGTGGCATGCAGCCAGGGACCGTATGATGTGCCAAACCAAGCATCGTTGGTGATATTCACGTGATAGTCCACCTTGGGCTTGTCGCCATTATCAGTGTCAAAATTGGCTATCTGATAGAAATCTGGAAAAGCAAGTTCGTAACAGATGGAGGGCGAAAAATCCTGCCCTTGAAAGCTGTAGCGGGGGATTTCAGTCCCAAATTCCCAATTTGCCTGACCAAATTCCAGTGACCAGAGAAAGGGAAAATGCTCCAGCCACAACATACGCTCACCCACGGGAACAAGGATATTTTTGTAAAAGAGCTTTTGCACCCGGCCGTCAGGGCCAAACAGCGACGCTGCATTATAGGAAAGATAGGGCACGGGATAGCCCTTGGGTGCCATTTCGGCATGGGGAAAGCCCGTGAAAATGCTGATCTGATGCTTCAAAAGCAGCTCTTCGAGGTCCCGGCGAACCTGAGCTTTGATCATCAGGTAGTCCGGCATTGCGGCTTCGGGGAAAATCAGCATCTTTGCCCCATCTTCCGCAGCCTGAGCACAAAGCATGTCATAGCGCTCCAGTATCTGCCGGTAAAGGGTCTCGTTCCATTTATCTTCTTGCTCGATAGAGGGTTGCATCACCGCCACGGGGATCTCGGTACGCTGCATAGGAAGCGTGAGCAGCCGATATGATCCGTAGCCCCACCACAGAGCAAGGGTGACTACGATCGGCACCAAAGCCTTGTAGCTCTTTTGGGTCACCTGATAGATCATGTAGTTTATCAGCAGGATCAAAAGTGCCAAAAGGCTCATCCCACCCAGGTCAAGTGCCTGCAGTAGTGGTAAAAAATCACCCAGGGCATAGCCCAGGTTCCACCAGGGGAAACGCATCTGCCCAAAGTTTTGTAAAAACTCAAAACTGATGAATACCGCCAGAAATACCGGCAACCTAAGCCCCGGCATGCGGTGCCAAACCCGCTCTATGACCCAAAAAACCAGAGCGTAATATGCCGCGTAGATCAGCCAGATCCCGATCAAACCACCAAAGGTGACAGAGCCGATCCAATAGAAGACCAGCGCGATCTGGATCAGAGAGAAAATCCCGGCGGCAATGATCCTCTCACCACCTTTATGCTCCCTCTTTTGGAAAAACTGTAGCAGAGGAACCAGGGCAAAGAAGACCAGCCAGCCCAGATACAGGGGCAGACGGGAGATGCTGAGTAAAAGCCCGGCTATTATGACCAGATAGTATTCTTTAAAAAACCGGAGCATAATCCAGCTTCAAGAGGTGAACCTGTTTGTCCACCACAATCGCCAGGACATTCCCGGAGATGGTCATGATCTGTGCCCGCCCGGCCAGAGGCAGCCAGGCAGCGCTCATCTTGCTCACCAGCGCTTCATTGGATAGGCTGATGGCGTTGTTGTAAGTATCATAGACAATCTGCCCGGCATCCTTGGATACAAATTGACCCAAGCTGGAATAGAGGGCGGATTTGTCTGCGGCTTTGTCATAGGCCACCACAAAGTCCCGATTGGCAAAAAGCTGATCCACCCGGTCCAGTTGGAAACGGCCAAAGCGATACAGCTCAACGCCATCCAGCAGATTGTAAGCTATGATCTCGGAGCTGGCGACATCATATACATAGAGAGATTGCTGAGTTCCCAGTGCCAGCTTGGAGGGCTGCTGCACATAGCCCAGATCCATGCTGTTCATGTATTTACCATCGGCATTGAAGCGCTTGATCACCTTGGCAGATGAATCCAGAGCATACACGCTGCCATCAGGTCCCAGGGCAAAATCCGCCAAAGCCTGAAAATTGCTGTTCCCTCTGCCCATGCCGCCAATCACGTTTTCCAGTTTGTCGTTTTTCCAGATCAATATCTTTTGCGTGCTGACATCCAGAGCGTAGATCTGCTTGCGATCGGGATGATAGTGCGCCTTTTGAATGTTTTCATCAAAAGAGACCGTCTTTAATAAGCTAAAAGAGCTGATCTCCATCGGGGGGTTCTTTTTGTTTGAGCTGCAAGCCCCCAAAAGAGCCAGCAGCAAAATTAGCAGGATAAATAGTCTTTTCATATCAGACTCCTATGATCTTTAGATCCTTGAGTTTTCCCTGGATAGTGGATTTGTTGCCAAAGCTATTGTATTCCAAAGTATAAGCAATATCTATCAAGCTGTTCTTTTTGAGCAGGGTCAGATAGTCTCCCAGATTGTAGCCGATGAGATCCAGCGTGATGCCATCCTTTACAACCTTGAGCTTGAGATGGTTACGTCCCACATTGTAAGGATAGTTTGAGATCATGACCTCACTGGTCATAAAGATAGGACGGTGGTTTTCCGGGCCAAATGGGGCAAAGAGTTCAATGGCATCCAGGAGGTATTCATTGATATCATAAAGCTCGATCTCGTGATCTATCACCAAAGGCGGCTGGATCTGATCCGACTTTAGATGATCTGCCACATAACGCGCCAATTCATTCTCAAAGCGGTCTATATACTCCTGGTAGATGGTGAGTCCCACGGCGTATTTGTGTCCGCCAAAGCTATGCAGATTGTGCTCGGTGTGTTGCAGCGCTGCAAACAGGTCAAAGTCCGCCACTGATCGCCCGGATCCGCTGCCAAAGCCGTCTTTGAAAGAGATCATGATCACGGGACGGTAGTACTTTTCCACCAGTTTGGAGGACACAATGCCGATCACGCCCTGATGCCAACCGTCGGAGGACACTACCATGCACGGTGTGTCCGCGATGTTTTTGTATTTATGCTCAATGATCTCACATGCTTCATAAAAGGTCTTTTGGTCCTCTTGCTGACGCAGAGAGTTGTCCCGCTCGATCATTTCTGCCAGCTCCATGCTGTGGGTTTCATCGGTCGAGATCAAGAGCTCAACCGCCTTGGCTGCAGAGCCCATCCGCCCTGCGGCGTTGATGCGGGGAGCGATCCCAAAGACAATGTCCGTGGCATCCAAGGTCTTATGATCCATGCCGCAAAGCTGGACCAGGGCATTGAGGCCGAGATTCTTCTTTTCGATCAGATGTTGCAGACCGATTGAGGCAAAGATGCGGTTTTCGCCCACCAGGGGCACGATATCCGCAATCGTCCCAACTGCCACCAGATCCATATATTTGAGCACATTCTCTTCGTCATTGATGCCCATATCCTGATACAGCGCCATCAGTAGCTTGTAAGCCACACCCACTCCGGCCAGATGGTCAAAGGGATACTTGCAGCCGGGCAGTTTGGGATTGATGGTTGCCAGGGCCGGGGGCAGCTCTGCTTTGGAATTGTGATGATCGGTGATGATGATATCCATGCCCATATCCCTGATGGCGCGGATTTCATCCAGAGCATTGACGCCGCAATCTACACTGATGATGAGCTTGCAGCCGCTATCGCGAATAGCTTCAAGGCTGTTTAGCGAGAGTCCGTAGCCATCGATCATTCGATGCGGAATGTAAAAATCAATCTTGGCTCCTATGCGCTTCAGACCCAGATAAAGAAGGGCCGTAGCCGTGGTACCATCCACATCATAATCTCCATAGATGGTAATGGGCTCGCCATCTTTCAGCGCTTCCTTGATGCGCTCGACAGCGATCTGCATATCCTGAAAGAGAAAGGGATCTTCCGCGTTCTTTAGATCGGGATAGAAGTATTCCTCAATCTCACGCTGGGTGCGCATACCCCGCCTATACAGGAGCTCCGCAATCATGGGCGGCGCCTTGATCTGAGCACCTAAGTTTTCAATGGCCTCGCATTCCTCCGCATTCAGACCTGGTGGTACAAGCCACTTTTTGTCCATGCTTTTTCCTTTATATATTCATATTTATTATAGCTCTAAGCGGTGTATTGGCAGTCAATTAAGAGAAGCATCTAAAAGCTGATGCAGAATATGCAAGCGCCATTACACCTTGTGAGAGCAATTTATTGTATTAGCTAAATCTTGTAAAGAAATATCTGGCTTTGAGAAAGCTACGGATTTTATGCTTGCCAGAAAACGAATACCCCATAGGTTTGGACTAAAATGAATGAGGGATGGTAAGCTGCTGATGCTTTATAGTGCAACGCTTTTCTGGAGTCTCTTGAGCCTCTTCATCTTGCTCAATATCCTGGATGCACACTCCACCTATCTGGTGATGCGCCCGACACATTTTCGCCGAGAGCGCAATCCCATCGCGAGATGGGTCTTCCGCAAGCTGGGCATACCCAGAGGGATCGTGATCTTCAAAGTGGTCCTGCTGGCAATCCTGATCCCGGCCATGGGCTTTTATGCCGGGAATGATCTTTTCACCATCAATATCGTATTGATGGTCAGCGATTTGATCTTTGCCCTAGTAGTGATCAACAACTATCATATCTATAGGAAGAATATCAAAGGGAGATAGCCATGAAGAAAGCACGCTTAATTCTGGGTGGAGGCTCTGCCTATGGACTGGCACATATCGGAGTCATCAAAGCTGTGGCAAAAGAGTTTGAAATCACGGGAGTAGTAGGCTGCTCCATGGGCGCTATAGTCGGGGCTCTTCTGGCCTGCTCTATCAGTCCGGATGAGATGCTTGAGTTGGCTGGAGATGTCTCTACTTTGGAGCTTTTCAATCCCCTGACTCTGGATTTTTCCCGCAGCGGCATCTTTGACGGCAAGGCCATCACCAAGCGCTTTGATCAGTGGACAGACTCCCGCAAAATAGAAGAAGCGGATCTGCCCTTTGTCGCGGTGGCATTTGATCTGCACAGACAGGTCACCGTGCTCATAGACAAAGGCTCTTGTGCAGAAGCAATGCGAGCTTCCAGCTCTTTGCCCTTTATCTTTGCTCCCCAAAAAATGAGCGACTACCTCCTTGTGGATGGCGGAGTCTCTCACCCCTTGCCACTGGCTTTTGCAGAAAGGGTCCCGGGAGAGATCACGATCGCGGTCAACGTCCTGCCTCCGATCTCGCCAAAAGCGGAGATCTATGAACCCGGCAAAAAAGAGAAAAAAGACAAGCTCAAGCACTACGACGTCTTTTTGCAGTCATTGATGCAAAACCAGGCTTTCATGGCCATCCAATCTATAGTACGGTTCAAGCCGGATATCATCATCGATGCCCATCATTCCGGGCTGACTCTCACAGACCTTGAGCATGCACGGGAGTTTTATGGCTTTGGCTATCAGGAAGCTGAAAAAGCGCTGAAGAAATACGGCGAATCGGGCTTTAGCAACAGGCTTCGCAATAACTATGAAAAGCTACTGGAGCGCATATCCCTGCAGCGGGATTGAGGCGCTGGAGTGGCTTGTATCGATCCGCATAGCAAGCCCGCCCGACGGCGGCGGCATACAAATCAATTGACAAAAATCAGCCGCCAAAAAAGATTGCGAACACAGTGGGTGATTAGCTCAGTTGGTTAGAGCGCTACGTTGACATCGTAGAGGTCA
>CAZWUD010000058.1:0-8164 GCA_964637055.1 uncultured Candidatus Cloacimonadota bacterium | reverse complement strand
TGGGCAAGTTCTGCCGGAACCAATATGGATGATTCCGAGTGGTTGGTAGAAGCCCAGGATTACTTTGGCGACATTGGTTCTCATACCTTCGATCCCGGTGGCGGCGAAATGGCTGGAACTCCCACATTTGATCCCCCTGCCGGCGCCTATACCGAGCCCATCAGTGTCATCCTCAGCTCCAGCACAGACGGTGCTCAGATTCGCTATACCCTTGACGGCAGTGAACCTACTGAGAGCTCTGATCTGTATTCAACGCCCATTCCTGTATCTGCCAATGCCACTATCAAAGCCAAAGCTTGGGCTGTTGATTTTGACCCTTCATACACTGCGACTGCGGAGTACATCTTCCCGGTGGTGGTGCAAGATCTGGCCGAATTGCGCCAACAGCCTGCAGATAACAACACCGTATATCTCTTGCCCAACAGCGTGATTCTCACCTTCAAACAGAGCAATAGAAATCAGAAATTTGTCCAGGATGCGGGTGCTGCAATTCTCATCGATGATCAGCCCAACGCCATTACCACAAATTATGCCATTGGTGATGCCATCCAGGGACTTACCGGAAAACTGAATCTGTATTATGAAACCCTGCAGTTTCTGCCTACGCTTGATCCGGGAGCTCCCGTCTCTAGCGGAAACAATGTCATGATCCCGACCGTAACCGTGTCTGCTATCAATGGCGACATCGGCGTAAAACAGTATCAATCCCGTTTGGTCTTGATTAATGAAGTTAGCTTTAACAACCCATCCGGTAATTATGAGACTAATCCTGCAGTGACTTATGACATCAGTGATCCTACTGGCATGATGTCCTTCCGCACATCATTTTATGATGTGGATTACATTGGCGCTCCGATGCATACAGGCAGTTTCAGTGTGCAGGGAATCATCGCTCACTACCAGAGCACTGCTCAGATCACACCCAGAATGCTGGCTGACTTTAATCCAGTATCAAACGATGATCCAGCCCTCGCTCCTGCTCAAGTCAGCTTGATCGGGAACTATCCCAACCCATTCAATCCTACTACCACGATTCAATTCCAGCTGGAATCTCCGGCCCCTGCACAGATTGAGATTTTCAATCAAAGAGGGCAAATCGTGAAAAACGTCAGGATTGAGCAAGCCCATCAGGGAATCAACAATGTGATTTGGGATGGTCTGGATAACAGTGGTTCTGCCGTATCCAGTGGAGTGTATTTCTTCCGCTTAAAATCCGGTAGCTTTAGTTCCACCCGCAAAATGATCTTAATGAAGTAACTTGAAAATCAAGAGTCACCTATACAGTCTGATTGCGATATGTATATGGTCCTCACTGGAACTCGCTGGAAAGCTATTGGGGGAAGGTGTATCGCCTTTCGCCATTACGGCCTGGCGATTTCTGATCGGAGGAGCCTGCATAGCACCATTTGCGATCAGAAGGTGGACTCAAAACAAGATAAGAATATCTGCAAGCAGCATACTGAAACTCGGCGTTTTGGGAATCCTCAATGTCGTGATCAGTATGCTGCTTTTGCAATTAGCGATTTATTATGGCAAAGCATCCCTCACAGCCATGATCGTGAGTATGAACCCACTCTTTGTCAGCATCTTTGCTATATTCATTCTCAAAGAGAAGCTCAGTCGCAACCAGATCATCGGCCTTGTTCTCGGATTTGCCGGACTCATCGTTCTCATCCTGGGTGAGACCGAACTCTTGCAACATAATTTCACAAATCTGCCTTTGGGGATAGTCTTTGCCATCCTTGCTGGCATCACCTTTGCACTATATACTGTGCTTACCAAATGGGCTGTGACTCAGTATGGAAATCTGATCACAAATTCCATTGCATTTTTGATAGGCGGGATTGCCTTAACCCTCATCAACCTGGCAGCAAATGAAAGCATGGCTTTTGAGCCCACTGCCAAGAACCTGATTTTGATATTGTACCTTGGGATAGTGGTTTCCGGCATTGCCTATGTCTTGTATTTTGAAGCGATGAAAGAGCTGACTGCAGCCGGGGCGTCTATTTACTTTTTTCTAAAGCCGGCTTTGGCTTCCATATTGGCATACTACTTTTTACAAGAACACTTGAGCCATATACAAATCGGAGCTATGATATTGATCATGCTGGCTTTGAGTCGTAGAGCATGGATGCGTGTCTATGAGCGCTATAAATCTTAAAAAGAACATAGCTTACACCACCGGGTCTCAGGCTTTTACTATGGCTGCATCTTTTGTGGCGAACTGGTATCTGGCCAGATTCCTGGGGCCGGAACTGAGGGGGCAGTATGTCTACCTGATCACGATAAATTCTGTGATCTGGTTATTGCTTGATCTGGGTGTCTCTACTTCGTTGATGTATAGTTTGCAAAGAGAAAAAGCAGATCCCAATGCCCTCTACAGCATGTCATTGGTCTTTTTTGGTATCAGCATGCTGCTGAGCGTGAGCATATTTCAATTGTTTTCACGGCAGATATTGGGGGCAAATTCCTATCATCCGATCGTGATATTGGCACTGAGCTTGTATATCCCACTTTATCAATTGCAACACAGACTGAGGGTGATATCTATCGGCTTGAACCGGATCAAGGATTATTCTCTCTTGCTCTGGACCCATACGGTTACTTTTACCGCTCTGATTTTGCCGCTGTTTTGGCTATTTCCCAAAAGTTTCAGAATGGAGGGCAGCTATCTGCTCTATGTGAGCATAATGCTGGGGATAGTCATCTTCTTCCATTTCCGGCTTACAAAAGCGATTAAGTTTAAGTTCCGTTGGGATTTCCCTTTGGTAAAGCGGTCCTATGCACTGGGGTTCAAATCCTTCCTCAGCCAATATATGGTGCTGATGATGACTCGGGTGGACGTCTTGACGCTTAAACATCTCGGTTCCTTTTCTGATCTGGGCATATATATGCTGGCCATCAATTTTATAGATATCATCACGGTTACCAGCAATATGATCGGGGTGGTGCTGCTGAATAAATTCTCTGCTCTGAATGACGATGCTGCTTCACTTAATATACTGCGGCGTATCTTTGTCCTGATGGCAATCTTTAATACCGTGTGTATTCTTGGAATAGTCATATTTGGCCGCTTTGTGATCAACTTTATGTACACCAGTGAATACATCGGAGCATACAGCACATTTATCTATCTTATCCCGGCCGTATTTGGGCTGACTTTGGGCTCGCTCTTTAATACCTTCCTTTGGAGCAAAGGATTTCCGATCTTTACCATTATCGCCCCTGCAATGGCTGCCCTCATCAAGCTGCTGCTCAGCATCATAATTATTCCCAAATGGGGATATCAGGGGGCTGCCATCACTTCTTCCATTGCATACCCTTTGTGGTTCATTGCCCTGATGATCTGGTATTTTGCAAAGCACAAAGACCAGAAGATCTCTGTTTTAGCCTTTCGCCGTGAAGATTTTGTGAATATGAGACTGATGGTCAACACCCTGTATAGTAAACTAAGAGGCTAATGAATGCGTGTAGTATTTATCAATAGTATTTTTCCGAATCCGGTGGAGCCTAATAAGGGCAATTTCATTCTGAAGAATCTGGCTCATTATCCCCGGGATCTGGAGCTGGAGATTATCTCTCCAGTCGGATACTTGCTTTCAATCAGAAGGAAGAAAAGCAAAACCGTGATACCTTTTGTGCGTCACGAGATTTCGGGTGACAGAAAGATTCGGGTCTGGCATCCGCGCTTTGTGATATTCCCGCGAAACATTCTCAGGGCGTTTGTGCCTGGTTGGGAGTATCTGAGCGTGCTGCCTATTCTTTTTTTCTTGAATAAGAAGAAAAAGATAGATCTGCTGCATGCAAACTTTTGCCTCCCGGATGGCATAGCTACTGCCAAACTTTCCCGAATCTTGCGCATCCCATACGTCATCACTGAACATCACGGCATCATCCGGGAACTGCTCAAGAAGAAGTACTTAAGGAAAATGATGGTTCCTGCCTATTCTGAAGCTTACAAGGTGATAGCCGTTTCAGAAAACACAAAGCAGGCAATACTGGAAGCTGGGGTTCCTCCTGCCAAACTTTGTGTGATACCAAATGGCGTTGATTTCAAGCTCTTCAGACCTCGCAAGCAAATTACGTCTATACACAAGCTGATATACGTGGGCAATTTGCTGGAACAAAAGGGCATTCATATACTTTTGCAGGCAATGTCTCTGCTCAAGCGGGATGATTTGAGCCTGAGCATTGTGGGGGAGGGGGTATACCAAAAAGAGCTGGAGGCCATCGTCCATGAATTGGACTTGACTGCTCAGGTTAAATTTCTGGGTGCAAGGCCTGCAAATGAAATCCCGGAACTGATTTCTGAGCACGATGCGCTGGTACATCCAAGTTTTCTGGAAAGCTTCGGTATCGTAGTGGTCGAAGCTATGGCTTGTGGCCTGCCGGTCTTGGCCACCAGAAACTGCGGCAGTGAACACATTGTGACTGATGAGACTGGAATCATAGTCCCTGCCCGTGATCCCCAAGCCCTGGCTGATGGCATCCTTAGCCTGATTGGAACTAAGTGGGATTCGGCAAAGATCCGGGATTATGCGATCAAGCATTACGAGATCTCAAAGGTGGTGAAAGATACCATTGATACGTATCCCCACAAGAAACGTGAGTACAGCATTTGTCACCTCAGTTCCGTGCATATACGCACTGACGTGAGGGTCTTTTACAAGCAGTGCGTCAGTCTCCAGCAGGCCGGATTCAAAGTCCATCTTGTAGTAGCCGATGGCAAGCGACATGAATGGAATGATAAGATTATCATCCATGATATCGGGGGCTTTAGCAGTAGGAAAAGACGTTTCTTGATCGCACCATTCAAAATTTTGCGCAGAGCGCTGAATATCTCAGCAGATGCGTATCAGATTCATGATCCTGAGCTGATTCCCATGGCTATCCTCTTGAAGATGATCAGCCGTAAACCTGTAGTCTATGACATCCATGAGTCTTATCCAGAGATGTTTTTGCACAAAGAATACCTGTCCACCTTGCAGGGGAAGCTGATATCTTTTGCCATAAAAGCAATTGAGCGTTTTGCCGTGAAAGCGTTGGATCAGGCTATCGCTGCCACACAGCATATAGCAGAACAGTTTAAAGATGTACCTGTGGTGCATAATTACCCGATTTTAGCAGAGTGGGAACAGATGCCCGCAGATTCCGCACGGTACAACAGCCGCAAGATCTGCTATGTGGGCAATATCACCCGCGAGCGGGGAATAGAGCAGATCGTGAAAGCAATTGAGGACGTGGACTGTAGTTTCCACCTGGCTGGCTCTTACGAACCGCCGGAGTTTCGCGATGAGTTAATGCAATTACCGGGCTTTTCCAAAGTGGTGGAATACGGTTATGTCAATCGCATGCAAGCGGCGGAGATATTTTCCCAAAGTGCATTGGGAGTGGTGCTGTTTGACCGCAGCCCTAACCACCTCTATTCTCTATCCACAAAGATCTTTGAATATATGGCCGCGGGTCTGCCGATCATGGTGTCTGATCTGCCCACAAACATCAAACTGCTTGACAGCACTGATGTCGGCATATACATTGATCCCACCAAGGTAGAGAAGATCACTCAAAGCCTTTCCCGCCTTCTGTCCGATCCGGATAGATTGGCACAGTGGGGGGCAAATGGCAAAGAGCTGGTATTTGCAAACCTATCCTGGGAAAAAGAAAAAGAAATTTATCTCAGCTTGTATCGCAAGCTGCTGAATATGGAGAAATCTTGAAGATCCTGTTTCTGAGTTCGCGTATACCTTATCCACCGGATAGGGGAGACAAAGTAAGGACACTCTTCTTGCTGCGACAATTCGCCGCAATGGGGGAGTTGCATATCGTTTCTTTGGTGGATGAAGATCAGGATGCTGAGGCCATGAAAACTCTTAGAGCAGAGATTCCCCATTGTTACTTTGTTCACCACAGTAAGGCAAACGCACTGAAAAACATGGTGCGAAACCTGTTTTCCCGATGCCCTTTTCAGGTGGCATATTATCACAATAAAAAGCTGTTTTCGCTATTGAAGGTGCTACGTAATGAGCATCACTTCGATCTGGTTTACACCCACCTCATCCGTATGGTGCCGTATGCCAGTATGCTGCGCGACAGCAAGGTGATTTTGGATTACACGGATTGCATATCCTTGGAATATACCCGCAGTCTGGGGCACATCAGCGGTATCCGCAAACTCTTTTTCAGCATAGAATCTCCCCGCACTGCAAGCTACGAAATGAAAGTGGCAAACCTCTTTACTGAAAACTGGGTGATATCCCCAGTGGATCTGCAGAAACTGGGTCTGAAAGATCATCATCGCAGTACTGTAATGCCAAATCAGGTATTCATTCCTGATGCTGAGGCTGATATGGACTTGCGCAAACGGCTGATCTTTACCGGAAATATGAGCGTTCCGCACAATGTCGTTGCCGCGCAAAACGTCAGCCGCAAGATCATGCCGGCGCTGCTGAGGGATTACCCCGATCTGCAGTTTGTCATCGTTGGAGCAGCTCCCTCAGCGGAAGTAAAAGCCCTGGATGGCATGCACAATACCCGGGTGTTGGGTTTTGTGGAAGATCTTTATGAAGAAATCCGAAATAGTGATATCTTCATTGCACCTATGTATTTTAGCGCCGGCATCCAGAACAAAGCGCTGGAAGCGATGGCATGCGGTATCCCGGTGATAACCACGCCAAATGTTGCTAAGAGTTTGGATGCTCACGACGAAATCGACCTGATGATTGCAGAAGATAACCATGCTTTCGTGCAGAAAACGAAGTATCTGTTGGAGCACAATGATGCCCGCATTCAGATCGGTAAATCCGGCAGAGCCCTCGTGCAAAAGAAATATTCTCCCGAAGCGATCACGGAATTGATTGCCCAGCGGGTGAAACATATTATTGATTCTTAAAAGGAGTTAGGCATAATGCAAAAAGTAAAACTTGGCCTCATTGGATGTGGCCGAATCTCAAAAAACCATTTGGACGCAATTTCCCAGATTCCGGAAGCAGAATTTGTTGCAGTTTGCGACTCAGTCCTCGAGAAAGCAGAACAGACCGGAGAAGAAAGGGGCATCTCAAAGATCTATACTGACTACCATGAAATGCTCTCTAATGAAAAGCTTGATTTAGTTTCTATCTGTACTCCCAGTGGAATGCACCCAGACATGGGCGTGGCCGTAGCAAAAGCCAAAGTAAACGTTCTCACAGAAAAACCGATGGCAATCAATGTGGAATCTGCCGATCGGCTGATCAAGGCCTGTGATGACAATCAAGTCAGGCTTTTTGTGGTAAAACAAAATCGCCTGAATAGCACCATGCAACTGCTCAAACAAGCCATTGAGAAGAACCGCTTCGGACGCATATACACAGCTCAGGCTAATGTCTTCTGGCAAAGGCCACAAGCCTACTATGATGCTGCCAAGTGGCGTGGCACTTGGGAATTTGACGGCGGTGCGTATATGAACCAGGCCAGTCACTATGTGGACGCTATCTATTGGCTTTTGGGTAATGTGGAGAGTGTTTCGGCGTTTACTGCCACAATGGCCAGAAACATAGAGGCCGAAGATACTGGTAGTGCTATTCTGCATTTCCGCAATGGCATCATTGCCTCTATCAATGTCACCATGCTCACATATCCCAAGAACTTTGAAGGATCCATCACCATCATCGGCGAAAAGGGTATTGTAAAAGTCGGGGGAGTAGCAGTGAACAAGATCGAGAAATGGGAGTTTGAGGAATATGATGATGATGATCGTATTGCATTGGATAGTAACTATATCCCGCCCAATGTCTATGGCTTTGGACACAACCCCTATTACCGGAATGTGATCGACACACTCTTGGGTAGGGCAGTTCCGAGCACTGATGGCCGCGATGGCAGAAAGTCTGTGGAAATCATCCAGGCAATTTACCGTTCAGCCAAAACAGCAAAGCGAGTATCTTTACCCCTTTGATTAGTCTCTTAGATAATGAGCTGATTCATTTGGCCATAAATGAGAAATCTATTGATGGCTAAGTCTAAATATATCAGATCAATGCTCATCTTCAGCCCTTTTGTAGTCACCAGAGGAATAAGAATTCTCTTGACAAAAAAAGGCGGTTCAGAGAGCTTGCTGGGACATACACAAGAGGAACAACGCTGGGGGCGTAGTTCAGTTTGGTTAGAACGTCTGCCTGTCACGCAG
>CAZWUD010000057.1:6829-8170 GCA_964637055.1 uncultured Candidatus Cloacimonadota bacterium | reverse complement strand
TGGGCTCTATCTGATTGATTTTGATCTGGATCCGGGGCGCTATATATACAAATTTATCGTGGATGGCAAGTGGATGACAGATCCCGCCAATCCTGAGAAAGAAGCGGATCCCTTTGGTGGAGAAAATTCCGTCCTCAATGTGCGAGAAAAGCACTATCCCAAGGATCTGGATGAAGCTCTGGACAGAGTGCAATACCTGCCTCCCGAGAGCCTCATCAAATGCTATCGAAGCTCGGAGGAAGATCTGGAGTTTCGCTTTGGCTGGTACCCAGGGCTGGCGGACAAGGTGATCCTGCAGATTCAAGGTCATCAGCTGCCGCTTTACCCACTGGGCATTACCGGCGATCATCAGATCTGGCATCGCAAGCTCCGGCTCAAATCTCCTGCCAAATATCAGCTCCGGCTTTGTTTTGAAGATCGAGAGCTCTATCTGGGGGCTTCCGGCTTTGTGGAAGATCCCAAGCAGGCCTTGCCTTTGAGCCTGGACCCGGATATGTACCCCGTCTTTGACATCCCGGATTGGACCAGAAAAGCCATTATCTATCAGATCTTTATGGATCGCTTTTGCAATGGTGATGAGGCTAACGATCAGGACTTTTCGGAAGACTATTATGATGGTAGCCGGGAGGTGCCGAAGCCGGGTGAGCTGCTGGGGCCTCACCAGGAGTATTTTCACCTGGTCAAAGATTGGTATGATATCGATGGCCTCAGACAGAGCCCTTATCAGCCAAAAGGCAAGCCGGACTGGTGGACTTTTTATGGGGGAGACATCAGTGGAGTGCTGCAAAAGCTGAATTATCTGGCGGATCTGGGCATCAACCTGATCTATTTCAATCCCCTCTGGGAAGCCAAGTCAAATCATAAATACGATGCGGCTGACTTTATGAAGGTGGATCCCCATTTTGGCAGCAAGGAAGAGCTGCAGGAGCTTGTGAATCAGGCGCATAAGCGTGGCATCAGGATCATTTTGGACGTGGCCTTCAATCACAGTGGAGAGAGCTTTTGGGCTTTTCAGGATACCGTGAAAAAGGGCGATAAATCAGCATATTGGCATTGGTATGACTGGCACAAATGGCCGCTGCCGGATCCGCTGCCGCCAGACTTTCAGCCGCGGGATTACTATCAATCCTGGTGGGGAGTCAAGGATATGCCGGATCTGAATTTTGATCTTTCCCGCAAGCATCCCTATGAAAATTACATTCGTGATATCCGGCATGCACAGGTGAATTGGGATCTGGTCAATCACATATTGGATGCGAGCGCATGGTGGGTCACCGAGATCGGCATCGATGGCTTCAGGCTGGATGTGCCGGATGAGGTTCCGTGGTGGTTTTGGCAGCT
>CAZWUD010000057.1:0-6729 GCA_964637055.1 uncultured Candidatus Cloacimonadota bacterium | reverse complement strand
TCGATGGCTTCAGGCTGGATGTGCCGGATGAGGTTCCGTGGTGGTTTTGGCAGCTCTTCAGGGAGAGGATGAAGGCTCTGAAGCCTGATCTCTGGCTGGTGGGGGAGATCTGGAACAATGCCCGGTCATGGATTGATCCGCGTTACTTTGACTCTGTGATGAACTACGCTTATTTCAAAAACCCGGTGCTGGAATTCTTTGTGCAAAAGCTGATCAAAAAGGCAGAATTCTGCGCACGCATCACCGAAGGGCTGGCGGAGTATCCGGCTCATGCTGCCCAGGCCATGATGAATCTCTTGGGAAGCCACGACACCCAGAGGATTATGAATCTGGCTGCCGGGGATCTGCAGAGGCTACGGCTGGCGATATTTTTCCAAATGACATTTGTGGGGATTCCGCATATCTATTATGGGGATGAGATCGCCATGCAGGGTGGCAAAGATCCGGACAATCGACGTCCTTTTAACTGGAAATGGGAAGAGGATACCCAGGCCGTTGAGCTCAGGCGCTTCTATCAGGAATTGATCCGTATTCGCAAGCAGGAAAGACTGCTTTGGGAAGGGGAGTTTGCCTTTGAGGAAAGTGGCGGTGAGCTGCTGGCCTATCGTCGTTATGATACATCTGATGCGCTACTCTGCGTGATGAATCATTCCGATGCGGTGCAAACTGCGGACTACAATGGGCAAGTGATATTTGACAGCGGAGAGCTGCGTCAGGATGATGGGGGTCTGCACCTTTCAGCCGCGGCCGTATGCATCATCAAGCAAAAAAAAGCGTGAGCAGAGAGCCCACGCTTTGTTTAGATAGATCTGTCTATATCAATCGCCCAAACTAAGGACCTTTCCCACTTTCGGGGCTCTCAGGCGGTGTGCCACCGAATATCCTGAACCCAAAAGAGGACGCAGGTAAAACCGGAAATCGTCGGTGATGCCATTGCCCTCAGCATTGATAAAGTTATCGGGCATGAGGCGGGTTTTGCGAGCGATGTCTTCCAATTTCTCAAGCTGGTAGGTTACCGAATAGTAGCCAGTGCGCTGAATTGAGATGGAGCCGTCCAGGTTGTACCAGATGGCATAATGGGCTGCGCGTTCGCCCACTTCGCGTGCTTCTCTTTGATCCACATCAGATACACAGCCCATAAATGAGCGCTGTAAATATCCGAAAGTATCGCTGCGCACACGTTTGATCTTGAGCTTTTTGCGCACCAAATCACTCAGCAAATCGCCCAGCATGCCGGTTCCGGAAAGCTGCACATTGCCATGGGCGTCGCGTTCCACGTTTTTGGTGAGCTTGGCCATCATCGGGACGCCATCTTCATCTATTATGCCCTCAGAGACAGCCACCACGCAGCGGCCAAACTGCCCATAGACCTTTTTTACGTCTTTGAGGAATTTATCCCGACTAAAGGGACGCTCCGGCATGTAGATGAGGTGAGGTCCGTCATCGGGGTACTTTTGCCCCAAAGCCGAGGCAGCAGCCAAAAAGCCGGCATGTCTACCCATAACTACGCCGATATAGACACCGGGGAGGGCGCGATTGTCCAGATTCACTCCGCTGAAGGCCGAAGCCACGAATCTGGCTGCAGAGCCATAGCCGGGAGTGTGGTCGCTGAGGACCAGATCGTTGTCTATGGTCTTTGGGATGTGGATGGCACGGAATTCGTATTCTGCCTTTTCAGCTTCTTTATTGACGATGCGGACTGTATCTGAAGAATCATTGCCACCGATATAAAAGAAGTAGCGCACTTCATGGGCTTTGAGCACTCTGAAAATCTCTTTGCAATACGCTTCATCGGGTTTGTCACGAGTGGAAAGCAAGGCACTGGAGGGTGTCTCTGCCACTTGCTCCAGATTGTGGGTGGTCTCTTGAGTGAGATCGATAAAGTCTTCGTTGATAATGCCTTTTACGCCGTGGAGAGCTCCGTAAACCCGGCTGACCTGGTTAAATTTGCGGGCTTCCAGGGCTGCTCCTACCAGGGATTGGTTGATGACGGCTGTGGGTCCTCCACCTTGGGCGATCACCACTTTTCCTTCAAGTTTCATGAAAAATCCTCCTTAAGGGATCTACTATATTTCTATTCTGGTCAAATTATTGAACAGGGCTGGATTCTGTCCAGTAGAAAATACTTGCCTAAAAGAGCGGGATCAAAACAATGTCACATGGAGTTACTATGAGCTACATTGTACTTGCACGAAAATACAGACCGCAGAGCTTCTCAGAAGTCTATGCGCAGGATCATGTGACCAAGATCCTGCAAAGCGCTATTGAGTCTGAACGGATCGCCCACGCTTACCTTTTTACAGGACCGCGGGGCGTGGGGAAGACCTCACTGGCGCGCATCATGGCCAAGAGCCTGAATTGTGAAAAAGGGCCCACGACACAGCCCTGCAATCAGTGCACCAATTGCGTTGAGATCACCACCGGTATATCCCCGGATGTGATCGAGATCGATGGTGCCAGCAATACCGGCGTGGACGATATCCGTGAATTGCAGCGGGAATTGCTCTATGCAGCCAGCGGTGCGAAATATAAGATATACATCATTGATGAAGTGCACATGCTCTCCAAAAATGCCTTTAACGCCCTGCTTAAGACTCTGGAAGAGCCTCCCGAAAACGTTATCTTTATCTTTGCTACCACAGAACCGCATAAGGTGCTGCCCACGATCGTTTCCAGGTGCCAGAGATATGACTTTAAGCGAATCCCCGTGGATGCCATTGTACAGCGTCTCAGAGACCTCTGTGAGCAAGAACAGATCACTATCGACGATGAATCGCTATATCTGATCGCCCGCAAAGCCGACGGTGGGATGCGGGATGCGCTTTCTTTGATGGATCAGACCATCAGCTATTGTCAAAACGAAATCAAGAACGATCAAGTCCGACAGATATTTGGCATGATCCCAAATCAAGTCTATCATGACTTTATGCAGTTGATCAAGAACCATGAGACTCAGCAGTTGATCACTCAATTGCACAGCATCTTTGAAGAAGGGACTGATCTGCAGGAATTTATCGCCAATATGCTGGAGTATCTGCGCATTGTCATACTGACCAAGCTCGGCGTAGCAATCCGTGATCTATCTGCTGATGAGATGCCAGTGTTTGGCGACATCTCAGAACTCTTTAGCCAAAATGACCTGCTTTATATCATGAGTCAATTGATGCAGACCAAGATCGACATCCGGCAAAGCAGCAATCCCTATCTCTTGATCGAAACCCTAATGATCAAGCTTTCACGCCTGGATGAGATAACGGAAATCAGCGAGCTGATCTCAGGCCTGAAAACGGGGCGGGTGGCTCCGATGACTGCCCCTGTCGTCGGGAAGCAAGCGACATCGCCAAAGCCGGCTGTAAAACAGACTAAAGCTGAGCCTCAGCCCGAGATCAAAAAGCCCGAGCTGAGCCTGGAGAGTCTCAAGGCAAATTGGGATGCCCTGGCTGCCAGAATCAGAAAGAGCTCCCCGATGGCGGGCGTGGCTTTCAAGCGTGCCGAGATCAAGTCATTTACCGGACATGCCCTGAATCTGCGAATCAAGTCTAATACGGACTATGGTCAGCTTAAAAATAATCTTGAGCGCATTCAGGAGATTCTGAGGGATGTCTTTAACAAGCCCCTGCATCTAAATCTGGATCTTGAAGAGCTGGAGCCGCCCACCAAGGTGGATATCCCGCGCAAAACCATCGATGATGTTAAAAAGGAAAATCCTGAACTGGCTACTTTCATCGAACAGACAGAAGCGAGGTTGATCTGATCTTTAGTATAATCTTTGCTCTCTTGAGCCTGGCCTATCTGGCCTTTTTGGTCTGGGTGCAAATCGGGCTCAAACGCAGCCTGCCTCCCAAGGCACTCCTACCCGTGGAAACCGAAGCGATATCGGTGATTATCGCAGCTAAAAATGAAGCTCAAAATCTGCCCGCTCTGCTTACTTCCCTTGCCCAGCTCGAGCCGATTGATGCCGAATATGAGATCATCATCGTCAATGACCACTCCACAGATGACAGTCTGGAGATCCTGGAGAGCTGGAAAGGGCAATTTGGGATAGAAGTCATTGATTTTCAGGATGAGATTGAAGGCTATGTGGGTAAAAAAGCCGCCATTCAAAAGGGAATTGAAGCGGCAAAGCATGATATATTGGCCTTTACTGATGCTGATTGCCGGGTTCCACCGGGATGGCTGAGAGAGATCTCCAGGGTGGCAGAGCCTGATCTGGACTACATCTTGGGCTACACTACCGTATATCGGAATGTGGGCGATACGGGTCTGACTCTGAACAACTTTGAAAGAAGCATTTACTATGCACTGGCTGCGGCCGGTCTGGGCTGGAACCGCCCCATCACGTCAGTGGCCTGCAACATGGTGTATCGCAAATCGCTCTTTGAGATGTCCGGTGGATTTGAGGGCATCAGCCACATCCACAGTGGAGATGACGACCTGCTCCTGATCAAGATGATGCCGCATATCCGCAAAGCTATTTACAATCCCAGTCCGGCCATGCAGGTTGATTGCTATGAGGGCAAGGACCTCGCCAAGCGTTATCACAAGAATATCCGCCGTGCCTCAAAGTTCAAGCATCATCCGCCCCATGTAAAGGCTCTTTCTGCCTTTGTATTTGCCTATTTTGTAGTATTTTACATAGCGCTCTTCAGGCTCTTTGCGGGAGCGGGAGACATTCTGCTCTTGGGCATGATCATGCTCAAGTTTTTGACCGAGCTACATCTCTCACAGAGCCATTTGACCCTGGTGCGCAAGACTCATATCGGCATCCTGTATTTCCCGCAGATTTTTGTCTTCCCACTGCAGTTTATCTTCTATGCCATCCGGGGGACACTTGGAAAATACCGCTGGAAGTGACCTGTAGCAGTTCTTGAAAAAATAAAAAAGCGACCGGGATTTCCCGGTCGCTTTGTTTTATCTTATTGATTATCTCAATGTTTGTGTGTGGCTTCTTCCACTACTTGTCCGCTGCTGATTGAGCGTTTGAAGTAGTTGGTGTGCAGAAGCTTATGGGCTTTAGGTGAATTCGGGGCATCCAGGTAGCGCTCGTATATCCTTTGGACTTCCGGGTTCAAGTGAGATTTACGTACCGGCAGGGATCTGTCTTCTTCATAGAGAGCCAGTCCGCGACGGGCACGAGAAGCGATGTCATTACCATAAGGTTGACCGCCGCCACCCACGCAACCACCGGGGCAAGCCATGATCTCGATGAAGTGCCAGGGGGATTCACCCTTGGTTTTGATGCCTTCACGCACTCTATCCAGGACTTTGCGGGCATTGCCGAGTCCGTGAGCAACTGCTACTTTCAGGTCGCCAAAGCCGGGAATGTTTACGGAGGCTTCTTTCACGCCTTCCATACCGCGAACACCTTTGATATCGACATTTTCCAGCTCTTCGCCGGTTACCAGAGTGTAGGCTGAGCGGATCGCTGCTTCCATCACACCTCCGGTGGCGCCAAAGATGGTGCCTGCTCCGGTGTAGTAGCTCATTCCTTCATCCGGCTCTTCCTCGGGGATGCTGGCAAAATCAATGCCGGCTTCCTTGATCATGCGCAAAAACTCACGAGTAGTGAGCACATAATCTGTGTCCTGATATCCGCTGTCACTGAGCTCAGGACGGCGGGCCTCAAACTTTTTGGCAGTACAGGGCATGATTGCCACGGAGACGATTTTCGCCGGGTCAATGCCGTGCTCTTCTGCATAATATGTCTTCGAAAGCACGCCAAACATGCTCATCGGAGACTTTGCAGTAGAGACGCAATTTGCCAGATCCGGATAGTAGGTCTCCATGAATTTTACCCAGCCCGGAGAGCAGGATGTGATCAAGGGGAGATTTTCTCCGGCTTTCAGTCTGGCCACGCACTCTGTTCCCTCTTCCATGATGGTGAGGTCTGCCGTGAAGTTTGTATCCATCACTGAGTCAAAGCCAATCTTACGCAATGCGGCATACATCTTCTTGGGAGTGACACTGCCCAGGGGCATGCCAAACTCCTCGCCAAGGGAGACGCGGATTGAGGGAGCTTCCTGAACGATAACGTGTTTGTCCGGGTCAAGGATGGCATCCCAGACCTCATCCAGTTCGCTTTTCTCACGCAGAGCGCCGGTGGGGCAATATACTGTGCATTGTCCACAATTGACGCAAGGACTCTGAGCCATGCCCATGCCAAAAGCTGTGGTCACTTCAGAGCCGATGCCGCGATCGCTATTGGTCAGCGCATAAACGGTCTGCACATCGTTACAGACTGTGATGCAGCGTCCGCAAGCTATGCACTTGTTGGGATCTCGGATAATGGAGGGAGAGCTGAGATCGGCTTCCGTTTTTATCAAGATATTGGGAAGTGCTTCCGGGTCTACGCCGAGGTTGTTTGCCAGGCTCTGCAATTCACATTTGTTATTTGCAGAGCAGGAGGGGCAGACGACTTCGTGATGTGAAAGAATCATCTCGACGACGATCTTTCTGTTTGCGCGTAGTGATCTGCTGTTTGTGGTGATTTTCATGCCTTCAGCAACAGGTGTGCAGCAGGCGCGTTTGGGGACCGGGCTTCCGCTAATCTCTACCACACATACGCCGCAGTTTGCGGTCGGGGGGAGATCCGGATGGTAGCAAAGCCGGGGGATGTAGATCCCGTGTTTGTCTGCGGCTTCGATAATGGTCATATCTTCAGGAACTTCCAGATGATGACCATCAATCCAAACGTTGACGTTTTTTGCCATAATTCTATTCCTCTTGTCT
>CAZWUD010000056.1:0-8180 GCA_964637055.1 uncultured Candidatus Cloacimonadota bacterium | reverse complement strand
GCCGGTTTTGACCGCTACTATCAGATCGCCCGCTGTTTCAGAGATGAAGACCTGCGGGCCGACCGCCAGCCGGAATTTACTCAACTGGATATCGAGCTTTCCTTTACCACGCAGGAAGAGATCTTTGATCTGCTGGAGCGCTTGATGGCCACCATCTTCAAAGAGATCAAAGGCATCGAGCTGAGCCTGCCTTTTCCCAGAATGCCCTATCGGGAGGCGATGGACCGCTTTGGTTGTGACAAACCCGATCTACGCTTTAGAATGGAGCTGGCGGACTTCACTGAGATATTGAAAGACAGTGAATTTCAGGTATTCAAAGGATGTCTGGCCTCAGGCGGCGTGATCAAAGCGATCTGCCTACCGGGGGCGGCGTCTTACTCCCGCAAACAGCAAGATGGGCTTGTGGAATTTGCCAAACATTTGGGCGGCAAGGGAGTGGCCTTTGCCAAAGTGGGCGAAAACGGACTGGAAGCCGGAATCTCCAAATTCCTCAACGAAACAGAAGCCCGGCAGATGATCTCAGCCACCGAGGCCAAGGCCGGAGATTTGCTGGCCATCGTGGCGGATTCATATGAGACCACATCCAAGGTCCTGGCAGGATTGCGCAATCATCTTGCAAGTGAACTCAAGCTCTTTGACCCCAAGGATTTATCCTTTTGCTGGATCACGGAATTTCCGCTCTTTGTCAAAAGCGAAGAGGGAGATGGCTGGGAGACTTCACACCACATGTTTAGCCTGCCCAAAGAGGAGCATATCCCCTGGCTGGATGATCCGGAAAAGATCGGAGAGATTCAGGGACAGCTCTATGACATGGTTTGCAACGGTATGGAGCTTTCCAGCGGCAGCATTCGCTGTCACCGCTATGACATTCAAAGAAAGATCTTTCAAATCCTGGGCTTTAGCGATGATGAATTGAAGAAACGCTTTGGCTTCTTCCTGGAGGCGCTGAAATATGGCACACCTCCACATGGGGGCATCGCTCCGGGACTTGACCGCTTGATCATGATTCTCTGTGATGCAGATTCAATCCGGGACGTGATAGCCTTTCCAAAAACCCTGAGAGCCACCGATTTGATGAATCAATCGCCATCCGAAGTTGATGAGGAACAATGGCGGGAACTGCATCTAAAACGCAGCGAATAATCACTTTAAGCAGCGGTAGATCCAGAGGGTCAAACCTCATGGCGATTTACCGCTTTTTTCTCCAGCAGAAACTGCCGGTTCAGATTGCCACTGCTGTATTTACCGATCCCAGGTCTCCGGCTTGTGAGATCTGTCGGGATCTGGGCATCAAGGTGCAGGTGATCCCTTGCCGGGATATGCCGGCTTTTGAAGAGAGCCTGCTGGAATTGGTGCAGTCCCAGAAGCCGGATCTGATTGCTCTGTGTGGCTTTATGCGGCTGCTTAGTGCGGATCTGATCTCTGCTCTTTCGCAACCGGTTTTGAACGTCCATCCAGCGCTACTTCCCAAATACGGAGGCCCCGGGATGTATGGCATGGCCGTGCATGAGGCCGTCTTTAAAGCGGGTGAATCGATCTCCGGCGCCACCGTCCACAGTGTGGATCCCATCTATGATCATGGACCCATCGTAGCCCAGAAAGCGGTGGATATATCATCTTGCCAAAGCCCGGAAGAGATCGCGGCAAAGGTGCTGAGGGTCGAACACGAAATCTATGCCCAAACCATTTATGATGAACTCTCGAAAGCTTAGACTGGCCATCTCCACCCTGGGCTGCAAGACCAATTTCTTTGAATCTGCCGTGATCACTGAAGGCTTTGATGGTTACGAACTCGTGGACTTTTCTGAAGATGCCGATATCTACATCATAAATACCTGCACAGTTACAAATCGCACCGACTATAAGAGCCGCAATCTGATCCGCAAAGCTCTGGCCAAAAAGGAGCTGAATCCGTCGGTTAAGGTCGTGGTGACGGGTTGCTATGCCCAGAGATCTGCCCAGGATATCGCAGCCATGGGTGAGATCGACTTTATCATCGACAATCAGGCCAAACTGGACATTGCTGAGATCATGAGGGGTAAGGCCTATGAGTTTACCGATATCATGGAGGCAGAGGACTTTGCCTTCAAGCCCACCTCCAGCATGCTGGATCACACCCGGGCCTTTCAAAAGATTCAGGATGGTTGTGACTTCTATTGTGCTTATTGCGCAGTGCCTTACGCTCGTGGGCACAGCCGTTCCGCCCGTTTTGAAGACGCCGTGAAGCAAGCCCGGATCTTTGCCGGGAATGGTTTTAAAGAAATCGTGCTGGGTGGTGTGAATATCGGGCTTTACCACGATGGACAGAGGGATCTGGGGGATCTCATCCGGGAGATGGCAGATATTTCGGGCTTAGAGCTGATCCGCATCTCATCCATCGAACCGCAGCTTTTCAGCAAAGAACTTTTGGCAAAACTTTCCCGGATTCCCAAGCTCTGTCCTCACTTTCACATACCCCTGCAAAGCGGCAGTGACGCCATTTTGAAGAGCATGGGGCGTCACTATGATACGGCTCTGGCGCAGAGTCTGACCGAAGATATCCTTAGTCTTTGGCCCGATGCGGCGATCGGATTTGATGTCATTTGCGGCTTTCCCGGAGAGATCCCGGAGCTATTTGAGGAAACCCAGATCTTGCTGCAAAGCCTGCCCATCAGCTATCTGCATGTCTTTTCCTATTCCAAGCGTAAGGGCACGGTTGCGGCCGGGATGAAGGATCAGATTCTCGGCAAAGAAAAGACGCGCCGGGCCGGCATCCTGACGGACTTGTCATCGGCCAAAAAGCGGGAATATGCCACGCGGCTGATGCGCATCAATCCCGTGATCAGGGGCGTGGTGGAAAAATCCGGGCCAGATTTCTCCGAAAGCCTCAGCGACCACTTTCTGCGAATCAGGATCAGACACGAGCAAGAGCTGGGCAGCCTTTTGAAGGTCAAGGCCGAAGACTGCGAGTTCCTACTGGACAATTAAGCCAATATATCTACAGATAGCTCGCTATCCAGCGCATAGCCATCTGCAAGACAGCGGATTGTGATTATCCAGATCTCTGTCAATCCCCACCTTTGTTTTTGTCCCGACTTTGTATTAAGCTGATCCCACAATCATCGTCTGAGCAGAGCTTCATCGTGAGACAAAGCCCAGTTCACACTGCTTGAGCTCCCCGGAGAACTGCCTGGCTGGACTTTTGCCTTGACATCTATTGCCATCCATTTTGTTTAACTCAAAGAAAAGGGAGAAACAGATGCACGAACTAATTGCCATGTTTAGACAATACCGAAATCGGATCAATTTCGGCATAGTCATCAGAACGCTCACGGACAGTGCTCTGATCTTTGGCTGTGGTCTGCATTTGTATTTTATCTCATGGCTGATCTTGGGAGCTCATTCTCCGGCTCTGATCTATGCCAATATTGCCATTCGCCTATCCCTTGCATTGGTAATCTTATACGTCATCTGGCAGGGCTTTAGAGAGCTTTGGGATTACCATCGCCTCTCTCGCTATCTGGATGGGCAGCACGGGCAAAAAGACGATCTTTTCCAAAATGCTTTTGAGCTTGGCAGCAAGCAGCCTGAGAGCCTGGTCAGTCGGTCTCTGGTGAGCTCTGCCACTCAGCGGCTGGAGGCAGATAAGTATCCCATCCCCAAAGTCTTTGGCTCACGTTTGCTGCTCTTGATCCTGCTTTTGCTGCTGACCCTGCTGAGCTTTTGGTATCTTTTCAGGGCAGATTTTGGCATAGCTTTTAGGCAGTTTTACAGCAATCGTGCACCCAAAATCATTTACAAAGAAGATCTCAGCCTGAGCCCCGGTAACCTCACCATGGGCAAAAACCAGGAACTTCTGATCCGGGTGCAGGAGCCCGATCCCCGCCTGACACATCGGCTTTATTACCGGGTGGGTGAAAATTGGCGAGAGCTGGGCATGACTGATCACAGCTACCTCTTTTCACGCCTGGAAAATAGCATCCAGTACTATGCAGAAAATGAAATCACCCAGAGTCCTGTCTATCAAATCACGGTATTGGATGAGCCCATTGTTCGCAAATGGCAGGTGACATATCAAGCTCCGGCATACACCAAAATCCCGGCTTTTACCGATAGCCTGACTTATGGCAATATCGAAGCCTATGCCGGGACGGTGGTGACGCTGAAGATTACGAGCAACATCCCTCTGGCGCGTGCCAGCATGGTCTTTCATGACGCCAGCACAAGAGAGCTGAGCCCCACGGGTGAAAATACTTATCTCACTCAGTTTAAGGTAAACAAAGCGGGATCCTGGTATCTGGAGATGGAGGATGAACTGGGGCGCAAATCCCGTCCTGAAGAAAAGCAAATCCGCATCCTGCCGGACGATCCCCCCGAAATCCGTATCCTCTTCCCGGGTGAGGATGTAACGCTGAATCAGAATCTAAAATTGCCCCTCATCATCGGGGCAAATGATGACTTTGGCCTGGCCAATGCCAGCCTGCAGTATCAGGTCAATCACAAGGAAGCCCAGTTCATAAGCATCCGGAGCGTGATCCCAAATAAACTTTTTAATACCGATTATCTCTGGGATCTGCAAGATCTGGATCTTTTCCCGGGGGATGTGATTACATATTGGGCCCAGATTTACGACAATGCACCAGAGCCCCAAAAAGGCATGAGTGCACGCTATCGGGCACGCTTCCCCTCGATCGAAGAGATCTATGCCGAGATCGAAAGCCAGGAAAGCTTGCGCAAGGACGAACTTGCCCAAAATCTGGAGGAAAGTGAGGAACTGCAGGAGCGATTTGAGCAAAAAAGAAGAGAGCTCCTGAAAGACCCCGAGCTTCAGTGGGAAGACAAAAAGCAACTGGAAGAAATCCTGCAAAAGCAGGAGGACTTGGCGGATCAGGTGGAAAACGTGGCTGACAGCTATCAGGAATTGATCAATAAGATGCAGGCCAATAGCACTCTGTCCCAGGAAACGCTGCAAAAGATGAAGAAGATCCAGGAGCTGATGCAGGAAATCGCCAATGATGACCTCTATGAAGCGATGCGCAAGATGGAGGAAGCCATGCAAAAGGTGAGCCCGGAAGCCTTGAAAAAGGCGATGGAGGACTTCCGTTTTTCGATGGAAGATTTTGCTCAAAAGATAGAGCAAACTCTCGCCCTTTTGGAGAGCATCAAAAACGAACAAGCTGTGCAAAAAGCGCTGCAGATGGCTCAAGAGCTGGAGAAGATGCAAAAGGCTCTGAGTGAGAAAACTGCGGATGCTGCCACTGACCATCACAAGCTGGCCGAGGAACAGGGGTTGATCCAGGAGAAGTATCAGAATCTGGAAAGCGAGCTGCAGGATCTTCTGGATCAATTAGCGGGGGATCCGGATAGCAAACGCATGCTGGAAGAGCTTTTGCAGGAAATGAGCGAAAGCGACACTGCCGGCGATATGCAGGCCAGTAAAGCGGCGTTGCAAGGCAACCAGAAGTCTGAGTCTCAGTCTGCTCAAGAACAGGCCATGCAGAAGCTGCGCAGATTTACCCTCAAACTCGGCGAAATGAAAGAATCCATGAGCTCAGGATCCCAAGCGGATATGATGCAGGCCATGGAGCAGGCCATCCGTGAACTCTTGATCTTTTCCAAAAAACACGAGGAGACCGGTGCCGGCTATGAGGCCGATCCCTACCCCATATTGCCGGAATTGATCGCCAGCTATGAAGGTCTGCAGATATCTTTGAACAAACTCTTTAGCAAACCCCAAATCAGCATGATTCTGCCTCCAAAATTTTATGCGGATCTCAGCGATACGCAGAGGAACTATCGGGAGATCTTTGGCAGCCTTGGACAGAGCTACAATGCCAGAATAGACCGCCAGCTTGCCGGCATCCAAAGCGGCTTGAACCTGATGGCTTACGATCTGATGCTGGCCATGCAAAATGCCTCATCCGGCGGCGGAAGCGGCGGCGGTATGCAATCCCTGATGCAGATGCTGGAGCAGATGGGGCAGGAGCAGATGGCGATGAATATGCTCACTGAGCAATTGATGATGCAGATGCAGGCTCAGGGGGGGCAGATGGATGCTGCCACTCAAGATCAGGTCCAAAAGCTGGCCGCTGATCAGGAGCGTCTGGCCGAAAATCTCAAGCGTTCCCTACAGAGGGACCCCGAGGCGCAGAAACAGGGCAATACACTCAAGCAAATCATCGAAGAAGCCGAGTCGGTGGCCCGCAATTTGAAGCAAAACCAATTGAGCCCGGAGCTGCTGAAACAGCAGGAAAACATCCTCAGTCGCCTCCTGGACGCTCAGAGATCAATCACCAAGAGGGACAGCAGTGAGCGCCGTAAAGCCGAGGCCAGCACCGGATTGCCTTCCCAAAACCAAAGTCTGGGTGTGGACTATGATAGCCTCAGGCGTGCCATGCTGCTGGACGACGGATTCAAAAACTATCCCCCTGAATATCAGAGCCTGATCATGGAATATCTCAAACTCTTGCAGGAGGGAGGACAATGATGCGCCGGATTCTGCTGGTTCTACTATTGCTTTTGATGCTGATTCCCGTTTATGCTCAATACGATGAGCGACAGATCCTGGTGCAGCAAGCCAATCAGCACTTGGTGCGTCGTGAGTTTAGCCGCGCCGAAGCGGTGTATCTGGAGATTTTGGAGAAATACCCCACAGACTTAAATTCCATCCTGCAGCTCATGCAGATCTATCTCAATCTCTCTGCCGGCGATAAGGCCGAAGCTCTCTTGCGTAAATATCAGAGAGTGATCCCGGAAAACGTCTATACAGAACAGCGCATCCAGCTTTTGATCATGCAAGGGGAAGTGGAAAGCGCGACCGCTCTCGCCGATAACTATCTGCGGATAAATGCTCAAAATCAGAGTAAATACCGCCTCCTGGCCTCCTATTTTGACCGCCGTGGACACTATGATAAATCCATCCTCATCTATCAAAAAGGGCGTGAGGAATTGGGCGAAGCGCAATTTGCCCTTGAGATCGCCAATGCCGCAATGCGCCTGAATCGCTATCCCGAAGCACTTGGCGAATATCTGAACTACATGGCCGGCAGCACCAATATGAACCTCTTTATCCGCAATCAGATCAACGCGATAGTCGAGCAGGACAGCACTTTGATCCAGGTCATCCGAGATGAGGCCGCCACACATCAGACAAACGTGATGCGGGAGCTGCATGCTTCTGCTCTGATGTCTTTGGGATATAGTGCAGAGGCTTTGGAGGTCTACAAAGAGCTTCCCCTTTCTCAACTACGTGATTTTGCCAAAGAGCAGATCAAGCAGGGAAATTACGGGCTTGCCCGGGCTGCCTTCAGCTACCTGGCAGAGCACAGCCCGCAGCCTGTCATGCGCTTGAGCTACGGTCTAAAGCTGGCTCAGATCTTTTACCAGCAGGCTGAATATGACTCCAGTACCGCGATTTTGCAAGGGCTGATGGATGATCCCTATTGGCGCTTGAATCCGGCCAATATGCGCAATCGGCTCAATGTCTCCATCCGTAAACTCAAGGCAGATAATGAGCTGGCGCGGGGGGAGGACCTTTCCCGGGTGCAGGAGACCATTCGGGAAGCAAAGCAATATAGCAATATAGCTGAAGATATTCAGTCTTTGGATCTGGATCTTGCCCGCCTGGCCATCCTCAGCAGAGACTTCAGCGGGGCGGAGGAAGCTCTGAAAAGGGTGCGGATCGGACAATTAGCCGAGCAGCGTGACTACCTGCGCTTTATGTCTCAATTCATGCAAAATCAGAGTACTATTGCCGATTCTCTGATGAATGAATATGTGATCAAGCATCCCGGTGGGGAGTATACAAACGACATCATCTATCTGAATATGCTCAGCATCAATATGAACGAGAGCCAAAAGGGCGCTTTTTCTGAAAGTATCCGGCTTTTGCAGCTTTACAACAGCGCCGGCATCGATAGCCTTCAGTCCCTCTATCTGGAAACTGAAGATGAGGAGCTGCTGATATTGGCAATCGAATGGGCTATCGGGCTGGGAAAGATCCAGCGGGCAGCAGAAATCCTGGAACATGACTTTTCCGATGAATTGGCTTCAGAGTATGCTGAATTTCTGAGGCTGGCTCTCATGACATCCCGAGAGGACGCGCAGGCTCTGGCCCGGGAGTTTTTGAAGAACAAACCCAATAGCATTTTTTCACCCCGATTCCGCCAGGTTATATCACGCCGGGCGGATTCACAGATCAG
>CAZWUD010000055.1:0-8322 GCA_964637055.1 uncultured Candidatus Cloacimonadota bacterium | reverse complement strand
GGAGTCTGGGTGGCGACGGCTGGGCCTATGATATCGGCTACGGCGGTCTGGACCATGTGCTGGCTTCAAATCAGAAGATAAAGATCATGGTGCTGGATACTGAAGTGTATTCAAACACAGGTGGTCAGGCTTCAAAAGCTACCCCGATGGGCTCAATTGCCCGTTTCGCGGAAGCAGGTAAGCCCACTAATAAGAAAGATCTGGGTATGATGATGATCAATTACGGTTACGTATATGTGGCATCTATCGCCATGGGTGCAAACAAGAACCAGGCCCTGCAGGCGATCAAGGAAGCCGAGGAGTATCCCGGACCGGCCATCGTCATTGCCTATTCCCCCTGCATCAACCACGGCATCGACATGAGCATGAGCCAAAAGCAGGAGAAAGCCGCAGTGGAAGCCGGATATTGGCTGCTCTATCGCTATGATCCGCGCAAGCGCGACGAAGGCAAAAATCCACTGACTCTGGATAGCAAAGCCCCCAAGATGAGCGTGGGCGACTTCATCGCAACCGAGAATCGCTATAGCCGTCTGCATAGAATCTTCCCAGAAAGGGCAGTTGACTTTGAGGAGAAATCTGAAATCTTCTACAAAGACCGCTATGATAGGTATAAGAAGATGAGCGAAGAATAAACAACAACTCACCAAATACATGAGGGGACACCACGCTGTGTCCCCTCTCTTTATGCTCAGAAACAAGTGGAGCTGATAGCAAATAGGATGGATCATTTAAGGCTCATGCCGAGGACGTGATCATCGGTATTGATTGTGGGGGGCATCCGGATCGCTGATCGGCGGAATCTCTACATATCATCAGACCACAAAAAAGCCCCATGGTGAATCCACGGGGCAGATAAGTATGGATGGGCCAGTGGCCTTACTTCATCAAGACCATCTTCATGCTCTTTTGGAAGTCTCCTGCCTTCATGCGGTAAAAATATACTCCGCTGGCGACTGCGTGGCCCCGGTCGTCACATCCTTTCCAGACAAAGTGATGAGTGCCGGCGGGCTGCATGCCGGGCTGATGGCTGGCTACGCGCTGGCCTTTGAGGTTATAGATCTCGATGCTGACCTCTTGCGGACTGGCGAGGCTGTAGCTGATATTGGTCTCCGGATTGAAGGGATTCGGATAGTTGGGATGCAGGGCTGCTGAAACCAGTTCCGGGGAAAGCCCGTCTTCCACAGAGACGGCATCGCCGCTGACCACGAAGATATTGTCCAGAGTCCAGCCGGGATCGGTGAGGTCATCCCCGGTGCTTTCGTCACGTAAACGGAAGCGCAGATAGACGCTCTGTCCGGCAAAATCATTCAGGGGCACATATTCCTTTTGCCACCAGTCATGACGACCGGATTTGCGGAATACTTCTGTCCACACGTCGCCATCCACAGAGACTTCCACGGTCACGGGGTCATGAGTCCACTCTGTGTAAAGATGAGAGTCAAAATAGAGCAAGGGAGAGCTGTCATCCGGCAGTGAGATGGGCGCCTCGGTCTTGATCCAGACGTCACAGTTTTGCAGATAGTGTCCTCGACCACCCCAACTGTCAGTGATGGCATAACCTGTATCGCTGAGATCCTGGATGCGGGGCCAGATGCTGAGGCCATCGGGCGGATCATCCACACCCACGAGTTCCCAGGCTGAAGTGTCCTCCTCCCAGTCTTCAGAGAAGATCACGTTTGCAGGGCTGAGATTATAGTGAGCATGATTGGTGCCAGGTCCCAATTCGATGGTCCCCAGATAGGGGTAGTATCCATCTGCATAAATCTGGATGGGATATTCACCTTCATAACCGTGATAGACGTATTGTCCGTTCACAAAGAGGGTGTCCGGCTCGATATCTTCAATGATGATGCGGGCCGGGATCAATTGCCCCCCACTACGCACCACTCCGGAGAGAGTGGCTGCGGCTTTGGGCTGGAGCTCCACAGAGATCATGGTCCAGCTGCTGTTGTGTACATTCACTGCGGGCATCACGGTATCCCAATAGCCTTTTTTGCGAGCCTGGATGGTATAGCTGCCCATGGCCAGGGGCCTGAAAAAGCGTCCTGTGTCGGGATCACTCATGCGCGGTACAAACCAGGGGGCGTGTCTTTCCTGAACGATGATTTCGGCCGAGATCGGTGCGCCGGTGCTGGAATCTGTGGTATGTCCGGTCAAAAGGGAATTTGAGGGAACTGCCGAGGAAAAGCTCAAGGCTCGGTTCATCATCCACCACACACCGTTTGTAGCCCTCTGAATAGTATCCAGCATCAGAGCTTCCTGGGGTTGCAAATTGCGGGTGCCCACTTCGATCAAAAGCTGCATAGTGCTGTACTCTTTGTACATCCAGTCATGAAAAGCACCGCGACGGCTGGCATTGGGGTAAAACTCATAGGGGGTGCCGTCTTCTTTCAAGATCTGAGCAGCCACGCCCTGGCCAATGCTATGGGCCAAAGCCAGGTCCGGCGAAGGGCGAACTCCTTTCCAGTTAAAAGAGTAATAGACCTTTTCAGAAAAGTTTCCACTGCGGGAAGAGTGCCAGCAGATGCTGTAAACAAATTTCTTTTCGTCCGAAAGGGCTTTGATGGCCTGGGTCTCGCTTTCACTATAGGGAGCCGGCCCACGGTAATAATCATAGGCTTCCGGATGACTTGGTGTGGCTGGCTGGTAAAGGGTATCACCGTGAGTAAAATTAAAGTCAAAATTGCGGTTTATATCCACTCCATCGATATCTCCACCTACTTGAGGCAAGAAATCAAAGATGCCGTTTTCATTGTTGTCCCGTTTGTTTTTGCGGAAAGATGTGTCAAGATTAGTAGTAACCACGTTGTGCCCTTCGGGATTGAGGGTGGGCACCCACCAGGATTCCAACTGATTGATCCACATGGAATAGGGAAATTGATTACGCCTTTGAAGGATCTCCTGTATATTGCTGAGAGTGATCTCCACGCCCAAGACTTCCTCGGCATGAACCTGCCCCACAAAAAGCAGGGCCGGGCGCTCCCAATCGCCTTCCACGTCGGCAGATATCTGCATGGCATAGATCGGCAGCTCGTCTTGTTGAGAATAGCCAATCATGTGCACTTTGGCGATATCAGAGTGTTGGTCTTCCAGATCCAAAAGGATGGTAGTGATCTCGTCATAGTTGTGATAGCAATCGGGCAAATCTGGCAAACTCTGTGCTGCAATACAGATCGGCAGCAATGCCAAAATGGTGATGATAAAGGTATTTATCCACATTATATACTCCAGTATGATTATGTTTTAACTAGGTAGGACGCAATTTCTGCTCCAGTCTTCACACAAACTGACAGTGCTATGCCAGATTCAGGTATTCCCAGAGAAGTTTCAGGGTGTTTTCGATGGCCTGGCTGTGGGTGCGTTCATAGCCATGAGAGGCAAAGACGCCGGGGCCGATGAGTCCGTGCTTGATGTCGTGTCCCGCGCGCAGAGCGCCTCCCACATCTGAGCCGTAGAAGGGATAGATGTCCACAGCGTGTTGAAGCTTATGCTCCTGGGCCAGGCGGATCAGCCTGTCGGTCACATCCCAGTCATAGGGTCCGCCGGAGTCTTTGGCACAGATGGAGACGGTGTATTCATTAGTCTCCAGATCGTCGCCGACAGCGCCCATGTCCACCGATATCATCTCCGCGGTATCGGATGGGAAACCGGATGCGGCGCCGTGGCCTACTTCTTCATAGGTGGTAAAGAGGATGCTGACTTTGCGAGCAGGCTTCAGCTTGCCTTCTTTGACGGCTTTGGCCAGAGCCAGGAGGACGCCCGCACTGGCTTTATCATCCAAGTGTCGGCTTTTGATAAAACCGGAGGGGGTCAGGATCGTGCGCGGGTCTAGTGAGATGAAGTCTCCGGGCGCAATTCCCAGTTTTTGGGTGTCTGCTTTGCTCTTGACTATCTCATCCAGCACGATTTCCACATGCTCATCATCCCGCTTGGCGCTGCCTGTATCTTTATAGACATGCACGGCCGGTCCATTGATGTAAACAGTTCCGGTATATTCCTTTCCGTCGCGTGTATGGACGATGACATTCTCGTTTTCAATATTGTTTTCAGGGTAACCGCCGATCTTGGTAAAGCGGATGCGGCCGCTGGCTTTGATGGATCTCACCATCGCACCCAGGGTGTCCACATGGGCTGCCAGCACCAGGGGGTTTCCGCTACCGCCGAGTGTGGCCAGGACAGAGCCTTTGTGGGAAAGTTCAACTTTGAAGCCGAGGGATTCAAGCTCATTTACCAGGTAAGAAGTTACTTTTTTTGTAAAGCCGGATGGGCTGGGGATCTTGCAGAGGCTGAGGATTTGTTCTATGGCATAGTCAGTATGTGGCATTTTATTCTCCAGATTACAGTTTATGTTTTGTCAGAAGTCTCAGATAGACTTCCTGATTTGTATGAATGATGGTTTCCAGATCCGGATCGGGGATCTGAGTGGCGCTCTGCACAGCTTCTTCCACCACGCTGTGAATCTCGGTAAAAGATATCTTGCCCCCCAAAAAGAGCTCCATGCTGGCTTCAATGGCGGAATTCATCACCGTGGGCAGGATGCCTCCGGCTTTGGCGACATCCAGACCGAGGAAAAAGAGCGGATAGCGCCGGGCTTCTATCTCCCGGAAGTTGAGTGCGCCAAAGCTGAGTAGATCGGTTTGAACAAGATCTGAAGCCCAACGCTCAGGATAGCTGAGGGCGTAAAGTATGGGTAACTTCATATCCGGGAAACTGAGCTGCGCCAAAAGCGAGCCATCCACATATTGCACCAGAGAGTGGATCACGGACTCGGGGTGCATCACGGCCTCGATCTGGCCATAGGGCAGGTCAAAGAGCCAATGCGCCTCCATCACCTCCAGTGCTTTATTGAACATGGTGGCGCTATCGAGGGTGACCTTGGCACCCATGTCCCAATTCGGATGCTTGAGTGCCTTAGCGGGAGTGATGCGGGCAAAGTCATCCAGCGGGAGATCCCGAAAAGCGCCTCCGGAAGCGGTGATGATCAGCTTTTTGATCTCGGAGGAGGGATGCTTGCCAAGGGCTTGAAAGATGGCGGAATGCTCACTATCCACGGGGATGATCTGTCCCGGGCTTTTGAGCTTTTGCACCAGGTGTCCGCCCATCACCAGGGATTCTTTATTTGCCAAAGCCAGGGTCTTGCCTCGCTTCAGGATGGCAAAAGTGGCCTGGATTCCGGCGGAACCGCCGATGGCGTTGAGGGCGATCTCATAGTCCTCAGATGCCAGCAGTCGCAGCAATTCATCGCCGCCAAAGTAGATATCCAACTGGGGATATGGCGCGCGGATCTGCTCTTGCCGGGCATCATCATCAATGCCGGTAAAGACAAGGCTGGGGATCTGAAAGCGGAGGGCCAGGGGGCAGAGCTTTTGAAAGCTGGAATGGGCTGCGGCAAAAGTCACCTGCAGCCGGGAGCTTTGCTCGGCCAGCACCTCAAAAAAGGAGCTGCCGATCGAGCCGGTGGCACCCAACAGGGCGACTTTCTTTACCATGAATAGCTCAGAGATATCTTTTGACTGTGTCCCAGCCCGTCAGGTGCGCTGTTTTTGAATGCGTAGTTCAGCCCCAGAGATTTGATCTTGAGCCCCAGTCCGGTGGTAAAGCTGTCCACATCATAGCCGGCCATCAAGCTCAGGGCGGGGATCGGGATCACCATCAGCCCGCCGTGCAGATCTGCACTGAGGGCAGAACTGCTGAGGGATGACGCTTCGCCGCGCTCTTCGGGATAAGCCTGAGCCCGCAGCGCAATCGAGACGGGGATCTTATACTTGAGGGCTGTGAAGCCGTAGGATGCTTCCAGATCGAGATTGGGGAGGGCGATTTCGTGTTCGCCGCTTTCCCAGAGGATTTGGGTGCCGAAAAAGTCACGCAGATTCAAGCCCAGAGCCAGGCCGTGCCCGGCATCCAGATAGGCTCCCAGATCCGCTCCAATGCCGTAACCGCTGCGCTGGGCCAGATCCCGATAGGCAAGCTTGGGTGAGATGCCTACATGGAGATTTTCTCTCAGGGAGCGGGCAAAGCTGGCATTGATGATGATATCCTGATTCGTGACGGTTTTCCAGACATAGGGGCGGTTATCATTTGAGAGTTCCGCATCCTCATCTTCGAGTTTGGTGAGCTTGACCTTGTCGATGGCCAGATGGGTGATGCCCAGAGCAGTCCCGCGGCCGAGCCTGATCGAGACCTGGTTTTGAGTGAGGAGGCCTTCAAAGTGATCACTGCGCATCAGCTCAGCTCCGCGGGCAGAACTTGCGCCCAAAAGCGCGGGATTCCACCATCCGGCGGCGTGTGAGCCTTGCAGAGTGAGGCCGGTATTGCCCATAGCCTGGTTTATCACACCAGGGCTGAAACTGAAGATTTCTCCTGCGTATTTGCTTGCTCCCAAAGGCATAATGACCAAGAGAAGCAAGATTGATATCTGAAAGTATTTCATAATCGTTCCTTCATAGATATGATAAGTCTTGCGGCACAGAAGAAAAGTTTAATAAAAAGAGTGGTGGGCCCAGAGGGAGTCGAACCCCCGACCATCCGGTTATGAGCCGGAAGCTCTACCAGCTGAGCTATAGGCCCCATTCACTACTGCTTCCTTAGAATCTGAAGGGCAGATTCTGTCAAGCGGAATTCTACATGAAGTCCTCCCCTTATAGCGATTCAAGGGGTCTTCAAAAGCCGCAGAGCGGGACCCAGCACCAGGCTCTGAAAGCCCGGTTTCTGCCTCTGTTCCAGATTGTATCTCTGCCAAAGCGGAGTCTGCCGGCGATTGTCCGAGATCCGGTGGCGAATGCCCAGAGCGGCCTTGATCCCTGCATCACGGCAGAGTTTTTTGAGGAGCTCAGGCTGGCACTCGCGGCCGTAGGGAAAGGCGAAAAAGGGTGCCACTTTATGTCCGTATTCATAGAGATGCTCCCGATTTTGCCGCAGCTCATCCAGCATCCGGGCGTAGCTCAAACGTGAGAAATCGGCATGGCTCTGACTGTGCAGGGCAAATTCCGCTCCATTCTCCGCCAGCTCCCGCATCTGGGAGGGGCTCAAAAAAGGCTGATGGTCGTGGAGATAATCCTCCTGGCTTTGCGGACAGAATGCTCCCCATAGTTTATCACAGAGTGCATCCTTCTTTGAGTCCTGCACGCTGAAGAGGATCTGGGGAAGCTCCGGCAGGTCTTGCAGGCCGTATCTGCCCCTGATACTCTGCAGATAGCTGAGTAAGTCCTTTTCAGAAGCATGACGGCGGATTTGGATAAGCTTGTGATTCCAGGCCAGAGCACGGTTGTCGATGCAGGCTCCGATCACAAAGATCGTGAGCGGCAATCCATATTCTTGCAGGATCGGCAAGAACTCGTGATAGATCGAAGCCAGGGCGTCGTCGCAGGTAAGCACAGCGCTGAGCCGGCCTATGCTGGGAGTCTGGCTGTAGGCTTCACTCAGTGATCTAAAGACAAAGCCCGCATCCAGCAAAAAGTCGATACTTTCCCGCAAGCTGTCGGATGTGATGCCATCGGGATAAAAGCCGCTTTGCTGCTGTCCTATCCGGTGAAAATAGAGCACCAGATTGGAGCCCCTCAGCGGGGCGAGGCTGATTCGGCTCAAGAGCGATGATATCACAAAAAGCGCCTATTTACCGGCCGCGATGCTCACCATCTTGTTGGGAATCACGATCAGCTTTTTGATCTTGAGACCTTCCAGAAAGCGCTGAACGTTTTCCACCTTCACCGCTTCGGCTTTGAGGGTCTCGTGATCGGTATCCGGAGCCACTTCCAGCTTGCCACGGATCTTGCCATTGACCTGGATCACATAGCTGATGGTATCTTGCACCAGATATTTTTCTTCATATCCGGGCAGACCGCTTTCGTGCAAAAGAGTCTCAAACCCCATCCTCTGCCAAAGCTCTTCAGCCAGATGGGGCGCAAAGGGATAGAGCAATTGCGGAATGATCCCGCATGCCTCGGCATAGACCGCCAGTTCGTCGTTATTCAGCCGGTTGGTGTCCTTGATGGCCACAGCGTGATTGAGGTGCTCCATGATGGCGGCGATGGCGGTATTGTATTGCGTTCTCTGCAGGCTGTCCTCCAGCCATTTTTTGGTGCAGAGGTGACTGCTGTAAAGCAGATCTTTGATGGCAGGGGAGAGCTGACCTGGCCCGGCCTCATACTTCAGCCCTTGCTTGATGGCTTCCAGATTGCTGTCAATCAGGCGGTAAACGCGGTTCAAAAAGCGGAAAGAGCCCATCAGAGCCTCGTCGTTCCATTCCACGTCCTTTTCCGGCGGAGAGGCAAAGAGCAGATAGACCCGCAGGGTGTCCGAACCAAAGCGGTCCACGATATACTG
>CAZWUD010000054.1:0-8336 GCA_964637055.1 uncultured Candidatus Cloacimonadota bacterium | reverse complement strand
AATTTGCCAGGGGCAGATCCTGCAGGCGGTGGTCAAAATCCTCATAGCGTTTGTAGGCAGCGCCGAGGCTCAGTTTGCCCAAAAAGTAGTCTGCATTCACATATATCGCAGAGCCATATTTATCGTCAGGGCCTAGCAGATGGTAGTTTTTGCTGAGTGCGACCTCTGCATAACTGTCAAAATTGCCCTGGGAAAAGAGCGTGCGGGCGGAGAAGACATCCCGGAAACTGTATTTGGTCAAAGTCTCCAGATCGCGATATGCCATCGCCGTAGCGCCCAGTCTCAGAGACTTCCAGATGGGATACTCAAGGTCAGATCCATAGGCCAGATCATAGCGCCCCGCGTAGTCTTCACTCTCGATAGCGCCATAGATGGCTTTGAATTTCAGCCTGTCGTCATATTTGAGGAGGAAGCTTTCCAGCCGGTGATCCTCGTCAAACTCCATGTCCATATAGCTGCGGAAGCTGATGCCCTGCCCGAAGGTCTCGGCGGTGGTGCCCACATGGATGCTGAAGGCGTCTTTTTGAAAGCCTGCATACAGCTCTTCCCAGCCCAAAGAGATTCGGTTGGGATTCAGCTCACCGAGCAATTGCGACTCCTGATTGCTGTATTTGGGCAGCCTGGCATTAAATTTCATGCCAAAGCGGAAGTCGCTGTAGCTCAGGTTAAAACCGAAGCTATTGCGAAAATAGGTATGCAGCGAGTCCGGCACCGTGCGATAGACCATTTGCCCCTCATTGAGGCCATTGATCTGCAGCGTATTTTGTCCTAAACAAAGGACAGAGATCAACGCAAGCAGGATGCTGAGTTTCCACTTCATTGGTGGTCCTCATCGCAATCACCTGTGCAGTCATCACAGGGTTCTTTATCGGCATCATCCTTTTTTTCTTGCTCTTCTTCAGGATTATCTGTGCAGTTTCCACAGTGGATTTTTTCTGCAACCGGCTCATCCACGAGACCCAGCAAATCCCTGATATGTCTTTCATAGACGGCTTCTGTGCCGGGCTCAAATCCCGTGTGTGAAAAGGCTATCTCGCCGTCCTGATCCAGGATAAATGTGTGGGGAGGATTGCTTACATTGAGGCGTTTGGCCAGACTCCGTTCGGGATCAAAGAGGCTGACGAAGCTATATTCTTTGCTGCGCAGATAGTTTTTGGCGCGCATCTGGGCCTTGGGTGCATCCATCGAGATCAAGACCACGGTGAGATCTTCATATTTGTCACTCAGTTCCTGCAGATATGGCATCGCCACTTTGCAGGGCTGGCAGTAATCCGCCCAAAAATCCACAAGGATGGGGCCTTTTCCCAAAAGGGACTCGAGGCTCACATTTTCCCCGCTCATATCCGGCAAACGAAAGTCCGGCATGGCGTCTGCAAAAAGCAGGCCGACGGCCAGGATCATGATGATGCTAAGAACTATATTTCTCATTGTATTCTCCTCTTATTTGCTGCGGGAGACCGACTTTACGATCCCGCCATATATTGTTGAATTATTCTCAAAAGGCTGGGGCTTGTTTTGGGCAAAAACCACCAGCTTAAAGTCTTGCGGCAAGCTCTCATGTCCGGTGAGCTGGATCGGGATGCCCGCTTCCAGATCACTCTCTGCCAGAGAGATGCTACCTACGGCACGCACCACGTTGTGCAAGGGATCGCCAACGGCATTGACATAGTCCACTTCATCGGTGATGATCACGTAGTTCAAGACCAGATTTTCCCGCGGGATATCAAGGCGGGGCTGCATATGCACCATCGCCGAAACGCTTTTATCCGCATAAGTCAGGTCCGTAATCTCATAGCTGATGGGCTCATCGGTGGCCAGCAGGTTTTCCACAATCGGTTGATACAAGGCCACGTTACCAGCCGCGCCGCCACTCACCTTTTCCATGCCCTGAAAGACGGTATTGGGTGATGAATAGGCTCCGTAATACTGATGCGTATCGTCACCCGGCACCATCAGCTCCATCATGGTGTGATGCTCCAGATAGATGAAATTGTCCGGATATTGCTGTTGCAGCATATAAAGCTCGGCTTCCGCAGGGGGGCAATTTGGACAAGTGCGGAAGGTAAAATACTGAGCGATCACCAATTGCTGATCGGTTTCCTGCACGCAAGTCTGATTGCCATAAAGCAGCCAGGGTTTGCCCTGCCGGATGACCCTTTCGCCCACAAAGAGGCTATCCGCCAGGATTTCCTTTCCACCGCTTGAAATAGTCAGGTGCCAGTTTACCAGGGCGTTATTATCATCAATCTTTTCGTAATGTTGATCAGATACGCTAAAGACCGCATCCGGATCCTGATTCAGGAAACTCTGCATCCAGGTGATGCGTTCACTTTTGCTTACCCCATTGTGGAGGTAATCGTCCCTGTAAATGGCCTCAATGGCGCTCATATCAGATGCTGAAATAGTGGCCAGGGCGGCCCCCAGCGGCAGGAAGAAGTTTTCATGGATGTCCACAGCATCCTGCGCCGTAAAGTCATGCTCAAAGCGGTCGCAGGACATCAGAGTCAACGCCAGCAAGAGCATTATCATGCTGATATATTTCACTTTGTATCTCCCAGGTCCGGGACTTTAGCCAAAGCCTCGCGGATCATATTTTTATTGAGCAGTTCCGGAAAGAGGATCGGCTCGCGAGAGGGGATATAGAGCGCATTGAAGGGCACTCCCAGGCGCTCATGATCCGTGATCCACTGTAGCAAAACCTGATCCTTCCGGGTGAAATCACCACGCAGCAGGGTCACATTCCGGGCCTTAAAATCTGCCATGATCTCATCCGTGAAGAGAACTGTCTTTTCATTAGTCTTGCAATTTTTGCACCACTCCGCGCCGATATCCAGAAACAAGGGCTTGCCTTCGGATATCAGCTTCTCATGCAGCTCGGGGCTAAAGATATACCAGCCCTCCGGCGCATGGGGATCCTGCACCATTTCGTCACCCTGGGGGGCCACAACGGCCACGGCCAGATGTTCCTGAGTGATCGGCAGATAGGTGGCCGCTGCCCAGACGATCAGGATGATGGGCAGGATCGTGAAGATCCACTGCGTGAGCTTTGAGTGTTCAAAGCGCACAAAGCGTCCGTAGAGCCAGACCGCCAGTCCCAAAATTAGCAGGAAGAATAGGACATTGGCCAGATAGAGTCCGCTGGTCAAAGCCAGGGTCGTCTTTAGCATGGTATAGACCAGATAGAGCAAGACAAAGCCCATCAACTGTTTGAAGAGCACCATCCAATCTCCCGGTTTGGGGATGATTTTCAGCGCCTTGGGGAAGATCCCGATCAGGATGAATGGGAAGGCAAAGCCCAGGCCGATCATGAGGAAGAAAAGCATGATGAGGAATGAGGGCAGGCGCATCGCAAAGGGAAGCGCCGCTCCGAGGAAGGGGCCTGTGCAGGAAATCGCCATCAAAAAGGCAAAGATGCCGCCAAAGAAGCTGCCACTATAGCCGCCCTTGCTGCTGGCTTGATTTGCTGTATTCATGCCGGGAGCGGTGATCTCAAAGACTCCCAAAAGTGAGAGGGCAAAGACAAAGACGATCGCCATCAGTCCGACTCCAAAATAGGGATTCTGATTTTGCGTGCCCCAGCCGGCGGACTGTCCCGCAGCTTGAATGCCGATGAATATCGCAGCCAGGATAGCAAATGAGACCAGTACGCCGATGGTATAAACCAGGACGTGGCGAAAGACCTTGCTGCGATCCTTTTGGGCTTGATTGATGATGGCCATGATACGGATCGGCAGGATGGGCAGAACGCAGGGGGTGATATTCAAAATCAAGCCACCCAAAAAGGCAAAGACGAGGTATTTGAGCACTTCCTGCCAGGGGCTGCCGTCTTCTTCCGGCATTGGGAGCGTGGCCTCGGTCGGAATCGCCTCCGGTTCGGAGCTTTCCACGATCTCATCTTCTACCGGGTCGACTTCCTCATCCCTCGGTGGAGCCACCTGCGCAAAGGACATGGGCCCCTCGGGGTATTCCGCGGGCTTTGCGGGGGCCAGGATCTCAAAGGCAAGCTCAGCTTCTTTGCTATCGGGAGGGTCACACATTCCGCTGTCATAGCAGAGGTTGTAATTCATCGTAAGCTTGATGCTCTTCTTTCCGGGAGCCGCCCCATCTTTCACGGTAAAGGGCAGAGATAGGGTCACATGGGGATAGTAATTCCACTCTGTGTCCGAGACCTTTTGGGTGGGCTGAGGCAGCTTTGCCTCTCCGATATTCAGATCAGGATGCTCCGCTTCAAGGTAAAAATAGATGTTATCAGCAGGATTCAGGCTCTGCTTCATGCCTTCGGGGATGTGCAGAGTGGCAATCATGCTGCCAGTATCACCGGGTTTCAGCCCGGATTCACTTATCTTAAAATCCACCGTCTGAGCCAGTAAAGCGAATATGCTCAGCAGGAAGATCATTAGTAGCGCAGTGGATTTTGAGCGCATTAATACCTCCATGGGAAATCTTGACTTATCTGTGAATAGTCTAAATCAAATCCTCTTTCACAGCAAGCATTTTTGTCAAGAACTAATCCACTTTTCTCACTGACCTCATCGGCATTATCAGGCTGAAAGCCCGGCCTCATCCCAATATCCCGCCCTCAAATCCCGGCAGATTGAGCCTGGCTGCGTCCCCCCTTTGATCTGATCGGGGTCTGAATCCCGCTCAGCAGAGTTCGCGCGAGTGCGGGGAGCCCTGGTGAGGGGGAAGGGTTATCTGCAAAAGAAAGCGCCACCAGCCTGCTCTTGGGAGCTTCTGATGGCGCCGGGAAATGATCTATCGAGGTTTTAGGCTTCCATTTCCTCGAGGGGGATGTTTAGCTCCTCAGTGCCAGGAACCACAAAGCGGCCATCGCGAATGATGTCGGTGGCTTTGCCGTCTTTGGTCACCGCAGAAATATGTTGCAGCATCTCATAAGGCAGGGTGATATCCATGTGCTTCATCAGATAAGCACCCAGGGGGTCTTCCTTGCGGGTGGCGGAATGCTCGTTTTCCACCGCTATCATCTCTTTACCATTCACAAAGCTGGGATGGGGAGAATCTTCCTCGTGACTAAAGCAGGTGTCACCAATGGCAAAATGCGGCCCCATCTTTTCGATGATCAGGATGGGCAAAAGCGCCATGATATCATGCTTTTTGGCGATCTGATAGGCTGTGGTATTTGTGCCGATGGCAAATTCGCCGATAGGCAGGGTCTTGTGAGGCAAGAGCAGGTTTTCATGGATGTATTTCTTGCCTTCGGCGGGGTCGTCAAAGTTTGTGCAGGAATAGTCTTTGACCCAGCCGTCCTCAAACTCTATGCGCAGGTTGTAATAACGCAGGTTACCCAGATAGATGTCTTCCACATGCAGGATGCCGTTTGTCCCTTTCAAAACGGGGGAGGTAAAGACTTCACCCACTGGGATATTGACGTCCGCCACGCAGTTTTCAAAGAGGGTTTCGCGGGTGGGATCTTTGAGCTCGTGCATCTGGACTCTGATATCGGTGTCATTGCCGGGTTTGCCTTTGACGTGGACATGGTCGGCAGTGTCCAGCACATCGATGATCTTTTGCTGAATCTCGGCATAGCGTTTGCTATCCAGGAGGTTGATCTTGAGGGTGTCGGCAAAGATCTCGGGAAAGTTTTCGCCAATCTCGGCAGAGGGGAAGGCGATGATGCTAAAGCTGGCTTCGTCGCGTTTGTAATACTCGTAATACATCTGTCCAAAGCGTGCGCTTTGCTCACGGTAGAGCTGCTGCTGTTCTTCGGAGAGTTTGAGCGTGGTGCTTTTGGTGACGGGGGAGAAAGGGGTCTCGCCAAAGAGCTCCAGATAGAGCGGTCCGGCCTGGCTGGCGATGTTATTTTTGAGCGCTTCAAAGCTCTTCCGGCCTGCCTCGAGGCTGCTGTCCACCATCTCCCGATCCAGGATCAGGGCACCATCATAACGGTGGTCATAGTGATATTGGCGATTGATGCCGATGCTGTGGGGAAGGGGAACCAGGGCTGTGATGCCGATCTTTTCCAGTTCCTCGATCACCAGTCTGCCCAAAGCCTCCATGCCCACGGGGATCATGAGATTGGCAAAGCTCTTTTTGCTGTAGTCTTTTTTGCTGCGCACAAATCCATCCACCCAGCTTTTTACGAAGAATCTGGCGATTGCGGCCAGCTCCTGCGGGGGATAATTGCGCATAAAATCGGCCATCGTGACGTCATGCTCAGTGAGGTAGATGCCGTATCGATAGAGATAGCGGATGTCGTCCAGATTCGCATCGTGAACGATCCGGTGGTAATAGTCAAATTCCGGGCAAAAGCGTTGAGCTTGAGCTGCAAGAGTCTGGATTTCTATGTTTTTGAAGCTTTCTTCTCTGTAGATCTGCAGCCACTCGTCATAGTTTGCACTATCAGATTTATCCAAAAGACGGAAGAAGATCTGCAAAGAGGCTTTCGTCCCGAGGTAATTGCCCGAGATCAGATAGCGCCTGCTTATATAGGCGCGGCCAAAGATAGCGCTGATCAGACTGCCCATCGAAGCGCCATAGACTTCATGGGCATAGTCGGGATTACCGAGGCATCTGTCATAGTTGGCCTCGGGATCCAAGGCTGCGTAAAAGTCTTCATTCATGCGCTTCAGTTCGCTGAGCGGGATGCTCTTCAGAGCCGGGTCTTTCTGCAGCATTTGAGCATATTCCCAAGCTTGTAGCACGATCAGCCGATAAGCATTGAAAAATTCTGAATAAGGGTTTCGCAGGCTGATCTTTGCGGCTTTCATATCAGCGATGAGCCGGATGCATTCCTCTTTGGGTGCGGACAATTGCTCGGTGAGCTTTTGGTAATCGAAATTCATGGATTCTTCCTCTTTATTAAAAATCATTCATTAAGTGCAAACGAAACTGAGCAGGGCATATCCGTCAAGGAAAAGTCCTGCTTTGAAAGCAAATCCGATGGCTTTAGCTCTTTTCTGCCAGGCGGCGGGATAGCACCGCCAGAGAGGCAAACATATCCACATATTCGACAATGATTTCCGGCGGCACGATGATCTTGTGGGGAGTGAAATTCCAGATCGCTCTGATGCCGCTGTGAACCATGATATCGGCGATCAATTGGGCAGAATCCGGCGGCACGGTGATGATGCCGATATGGATCTTGTGTTCCTGGGCAAAAGCGGTGATATCCAAAGCCGAATATACCGGCACCCCGTGGACATCGGTATCTATGACGTCAGGGTCGTTGTCAAAACCGGCAACTATCGAAAGGCCGCGCTGGGAAAACTCCTGATAGCCCAAGAGAGCGCTGCCCAGATGGCCGACTCCCACCAGGATGCTGGAGGATGTGTCCACCCAGTTCAAGAGCTCTTCGATCGCCTTTTGCAAAGGTGCTACCTTGTATCCGGTCTTAGTGGCACTGGTGTTTGTGAAGGCAATGTCCTTGCGCACAAGAGTATGATGGACATCTGAAAAGACGGAGATTTTGGTGGCCGAGACCTCTTTGAGTCCGGCTCTTTTCAGTCGTTTCAATACTTCCAGGTATTGGGGCAGGCGTTTAAGGGTTGAAGTGGGGATCTTTTGCATTGTGTAGCCTCCTACTCAAGCGGAAATGCATGGATAAAGCTGCTGATATTCAGAGTGGAAAGCAGGCTCCCGATCACCAGCATAAAGATCAAGTTAGTTTGTTTCATCTCATCCTCTAAATTTAAAGAGGCTAAAAGCAAATAAAACGGGCATCTGGCCCGCTTTGTATAAGAACAAGCCCGGCGCAGGAAGCTGATCCCCACGCCGGACAGAATTGCTTTATCGCAGCATGCCGATCACGTCGTTTACCAGGAACTGGATACGACCGATCAACAGCGAGATACGGGCCATCACGGTGAGTCCGAAGGAGGCGCCGAATCCGATCATCATATACCACTTACCGACATTCACAAACTTCCCATAGACTCCAGTGTGAGCCTTGGAGAAGAAGAAGTAAAGCAGCACGGCAATCGTGCCCAGGAAAATCAGGAAGAGGTTGAAGGTCTCGATCGGCACCATAGCCTGACGCATCTGCACCAGGATGGCAGCGTGGATACCCATCGGCACGCCCATACCGACACCCATCATCGAAAAGGCAATGGGATAGCGGGACAGCCAACCCATCTTGCGGGAAAACCGCAGCAGGTACAGCATGCCCATGAGGGCCGGGATTATCAACACAAACTCATGCTTGACCACAATGGTTTGATACACATAGGGTACAAACACACGTTCGTATGTATAGACCAGGCCGTAACCCAGAGAGATGCCCACCAGCATCTGCTCCGCAGCCTGATAGAAGGGGTTATCTTTATACAGGAAGGAGAATATACACAGCGTGAAAAAGGCTCCAACCAGATTACTAAATA
>CAZWUD010000053.1:0-8365 GCA_964637055.1 uncultured Candidatus Cloacimonadota bacterium | reverse complement strand
TTTGATGCAGCGTAGTTTGCCTGTCCGGCATTGCCCATCAGGCCGACCACGCTGGCGATATTGATGATGCTTCCCTTGCGGGTCCGCATCATGTGTTTAAAAACTTTTTGAGTGCAGATAAAGCTGCCTTTGAGATTGATGTCCATCACCAATTGCCACTCTGTTTCTTTCATGCGCAGCATGAGGTTGTCCCGGGTGACTCCGGCGTTGTTGATCAGGGTGTCGATCTTGCCGTGTTCTTTGACGATGCGTGCAAAAAGCTCCTCTATGCCGGCAGAATCTGTCACATTACCCACATAGCCAAAAGCTATGGCATTGAGGTCAGTCAGGCTCGCCACGGCTTGGTCCACCGCTTCTTGATTGAGGTCCAGCACGATCACCGTTGCCTTGCAGAGGGCAAAACGCTCAGCGATAGCAAAGCCAATGCCTCGGGCACTTCCGGTGATCACCACCACAGAATCTGTAAAATCGTGCATTATCTATTCCTTTTTATATATCTTATAGCTATCATGCTGAATGGCGTTCATCACAGAACTGATTCCATCTCAGCAAGATCCGCTTTGCGGTCAATAGAAAAGACTCGCAGTTCTTTGTCAATCTTCTTTATCATACCGGAAAGAACTTTTTGGGGGCCAAACTCGATAAAGAGCTCCACTCCGCTATCGGCCATGAAGCGCACACTCTCCACCCAGCGCACGGCTGAGATGATCTGTTTGCCCAGCTTTTCGCGGGCGATACTGCCATCACTGGAGGCTTCTGCGTCCAGGTTTGAGACCACCGGGATCTGCCCCGGATGAAAGCTGAATTTTGCCATTTCCTCGATCAGCCATTTGCTGGCATCATGGATCAAGGGGGTGTGAAATGGGCCGCCTACTGCCAGCGGAATAGCGCGCTTTGCGCCTTTGGCTTTGCACAATTCACCGGCTTTGGCCACCCCGTCTTTTGTGCCGGAGATCACGGTCTGCGCCGGAGTATTGAAATTCACCGCCTGCACCAGACTTGTCTGGCTGGCTTCCCGACAGCATTCCACCACCGTCTCCGGGGGCAGTCCTATCACCGCCGCCATCGCAAAGGGGGTATCCCCCACTGCCTGGATCATAAATTCCCCGCGTTTGTGCACGATGTGCAGGGCGTCTTCCAGCTTCAAAATGCCGGAGGCCACCAGAGCGGAAAACTCTCCCAAAGAGTGTCCGGCCACAAAGTCCGGTTTGATGGGATAGTTCTTTTGAAATTCGCGCAGTGCGCAGATGCTGTGAAAGAGGATCGCAGGCTGAGTTAGCCGGGTCTCTTTCAAGAGCTCCTCGGGGCCCTGCGTCATAGCCTGCAGCACTTGAGTGCTGTGCTTTGCATCAAAATCTTCCAAGAGCTTTTTCAGAGAGGGATCTTCTGCCAGATAATCCGCGGCCATGCCCACATATTGTGCGCCCTGCCCGGGAAATACAAATGCGATCTTCATTTCAGCTCCTCTAATATCTGGCCAAAACGCTGCCCCAGGTGAGACCTGCTCCAAATGCAGTGAGCAACATGATATCTCCCCGGCGGATCTTCTTTTCCCGAATGGCTTCGTCGACGGCCAAAGGCACTGTAGCTGATGAGGTATTGCCATATTTGTGGATATTGATGATCACCTTGCTGAGTGGGACCTTCAATCTATCTGCCAAAGCCTCGATGATGCGGAGATTGGCCTGATGCGGAATCACCCAATCGATATCCAGAGCGGTCAGGTGGTTGCGCTTGAGCAGCTCGTCGGATGAGGCATACATGCTCTTTACTGCACTTTTGAAGATGCGATTGCCTTCCATATAGAGGGTGTGCTGATTGGCATCCACAGTCTCCTGACTGGCCGGCAAACGGGAGCCTCCGGCGGCTTGCACCAGGTATTCTCCCTGGCCGCCATCGGCATCGATCTTGCAATCTATGATGCGGGAAATATCTGTGGGTTCGGCTCTGGAGATCACCGCTGCTCCGGCGGCATCGCCAAAGAGCACGCAAGTATTGCGGTCTGTCCAGTTTGTGATCTTGGTAAGGATCTCTACGCCTACCGTCAGGATGTTTTTGGCCGCACCATTTTCGATGTATTGGCGAGCCACATCACAGGCATAGATAAAGCCTGTGCAACCGGCCGACAGGTCAAATGCGGGAATCCCTTTGAGCCCCAGCCGCTTCTGTATGATGCAGGATGTGGATGGGAAAGCATGGTCGCCGGATATAGTGGCCACGATGATCATGTCTATATCCTTATACTTCACCCGTGATGCTTCAATGGCGTTCACTGCCGCCTGATATGCCAGATCACTGGCTGCTTCTTCCTTGCTGGCGATATGGCGCTCCACCATTCCGGTGCGACTGCGGATCCATTCATCGGTCGTATCCACCATCTTTTCCAGATCCTGATTGGTCAGAATCTTTTCCGGGACATGGCTGCCAAAGGCTGAGAATTTCGCGAAGTAAGTACTCATTTACAACCCCTCAAAATATTCTTTTGTGTTTTTCACAAAACCGGATTTTGCAATACGTGCACCAAAGCGAATTGCATGCTTGATCGCTTTGGCATTGCTGCGTCCGTGCGAAACCACGGAGATCCCATTGAGTCCCACCAGTAGCGCTCCACCATATTCGGTATGATCAAGTTTCTTTTTGATATAGTGATAAGCCGGATACGAGAGCATGGCGCCCAGTTTTGCGACCCAGTCTTTATTGATCTGTTCCTTGAGAATCGTAAAGATGGAAAAGCCCACGCCTTCCACCGTCTTTAGCATCACATTGCCCACAAAGCCGTCGCAGACGATCACATCCGTGATCCCAGCCAGCACGTCTTTGCCTTCGATATTGCCGATAAAATTGATCTCTTCACTATCCGCCATCAGGGCATAAGCTTCCTTGGAGAGGCTATTGCCCTTGGCACTTTCCTCTCCGATATTCAGCAAGCTCACCCTGGGTCTGGGTTCATTGAAGAAATACTGGTAATACTTTGAGCCCATTATCGCAAATTGTAGCAAATGCGGCGCATTACAATCCACATTGGCCCCGATATCCAGGATGATCTCGTGTCCGTTTTGCGTGGGAAAGACCCCGGCAATCGCCGGACGGTGGACGTTTTTCACCCGCCCCAGCGTGATCAATGATGCGCTCATCATCGCTCCGGTATTCCCCGCAGACACAGAGACATCCGCCTTGCCCTCTTTTTGCAGGGCAACGGCGCGCACCATGGAAGAGTCACGCTTGCTGCGCACTGAACCGGCGGCTTGGTCGCCCATCTCAATGCGCTCGGAAGCGTTCTCGATGCGGATCCTCTGGGGATCGTAAAAGTATTTCCTCAGCTCATCTGAGATGACCTTCTGATCTCCGACCAGGATCACCTCTTGGCACAGATCTTCTTTGATAGCCTGCACTGCTCCCTCGATCTCGGGATGCGGTGCCTGATCGCTACCAAATGCGTCCAGCGCTACGCGCAATGCTTATTCCTTGACTGAGGTGATCTGTTTACCGTTATAATTGCCGCAATTCTCACAGATATGGTGAGGGCGGGTGGGTTCACCGCATTTCTGGCAAGTGCTGAAGCTCGGCAGGTTGAGAGCATCGTGGGTGCGACGCTTGTCTCTGCGAGCTTTTGAAGTCTTTTTCTTGGGTACTGCCATTTCTATCTCCTTTGGCTCTTAAGATCGTGAACTAAGTTCATTATGTTTTCGTAACTACACTATTTCACATGACTGCGCACGATCGGATTCTTATCTTTATCATAATTAGAGCACTTAGCTTTGGATAGCCATTTCTGTCAATCAAAAAAAGCACCAGAGCCTCCATAAGTCTCTGCCAGCAAGGCAATGTCTGAGCTCATACTGCAAAATGGCTGCCTGATTTTGCCAAGGAAAAAGCCGGCAACCCCGGGAGGCTGTCGGCTTTCTTTTTCTAATAGGGTGTCAGTTTAAAACATTGAATAGCTCAGGCCCAAGCCCAGCATCTGCTTCCACTGAAGCTCATCCACCTGCTCTTTGTCATAGCGAAATTCCAGCATGAGGGTAGCGCTCACGAGGCCAAAGAGTTTGGTGCTGAGGCTGTTTTCCCAGACCATGTCTGCAGCCTTCCAATCGTCGTTGAGATCATCAGATTCGGAATTGAAGAGCGCCTGGTAGAAGCTCAATCTGCTTCTAAAGCTGCTCTGCAGGGGAGCCTGGATGTTCTTCTTCAGCTCAGCGATAAATTCCGCACCGCCTCCCATGGAGGTCTCGGTTTCTTTATTTCCACCCACGATCAGATCGCGATTGACATCTTGTCTGACGGCAGCACCCAAACGGGCATTGAGCTGAGTGCTTTTCGCATCGATGAAGGTGCGCATGATACCCGCAGACTCTGTGAAGAGTATGGGGTTGACAAATCTGGTATTGTCCATAGCCTTTTGTGTTTCATCCAGAAATTGAGATTCCATGCGGCCGGCGACATAGGGATCCACCCAGGTATCCAGAGTAAAGCGCCAGAGGCTTTCCAGATCGATCTTATCGGTGGATTTATCCGGTGTTTCCCAGTATTTATCACCCGCAGCATCGGTTTTTTGCAGATGGGTCTGTCCAAAGGCCAGCTTCAGGGTGTTACTATTGTGCAGCCAATCCAGCATTTGCTTTTGCATATTGGTGTTTGAAGTTGCCTGCCAGGTGATGTTGCTAAGTTCGGTTCCGACCCAGTTTTCACTAAATGCACTTTGTGAGAGTGTGAGATTGAGATCGGATTCCACTTCCCAACCCTCTGCATACAAGCCAAATACGATAAGGCTGAGACTAATGATAAATAAGATCTTCTTCATGTCTTTTCTCCTAATTTTTAGTTTCTGCCAGCAAGGCTTGAAGATTCAGCCAATGAGTCTGATCTGACTCTCGCTGCCTTCCTGTCCTTGCTCACGGCAGAAGCTTTTTTCCTCTATAGATCATAATAATCCGAAATCCATAAACAGCAAACGTTTTCCTCTTTATTGGGAAATGGCTTTTGTATTATTCTACTCAGATTCCGGATTATTAGTTGACAAAATGCGCCAATTACATCAATTTGGCGTAAATGCTAATAATCAAGGAAGTACTAATGCGAAACGACGTGATAAGCTATTTTTTGCGCCTGGTAGCAATAGACAGTGAATCCCTGAATGAGCGCGGCATGATCGACGCTCTAAAGCTGGATTTGCTGGATCTGGGTGCAGAAATCGACGAAGACGATTGCCACAAGAATACCGGTGGAAATGCAGGCAACCTCTTTGCCAGATTCTCCGGAACTATAGATAAAGACCCCATCCTGCTCTGTGCCCATGTGGATACAGTCAAGCCCGGAATCGGCATCAAAGCCAAGATCGAAAACGGCAAGATATTCACAGACGGCACCACCGTGCTGGGTGGTGATGACAAATCCGGCATTGCTGAGATCATGATCGCCCTGAGGAGGATCAAGGACAGCGGCCGCCCCCATGCCCCCATCGAAGTGCTCTTTACCGTCAGTGAAGAGATCGGCCTCCTGGGCGCCAAGGGCTTTGACAAAAGCCGCATCAAAGCCCCCTTTGGCTATGCCTTTGACACCCACCGTGTGGGCGAACTGGTGATCGGAGCCCCTTCTCAAAATTCCTGGGAAGTCACCATCCACGGCCGTGAATCCCACGCCGGGGTGGAGCCTGAAAAAGGCCTGAATGCCATCCGCATCGCTTCTGAGGCCATAGCCGCCATGCCCCTGGGGCGCATTGACCGGGAAAGCACCTGCAATGTGGGCAGGATCGAAGGCGGCGGCGCCACAAATATCGTGCCAAATAAAGTCCGCATCTTTGGTGAAGTCCGAAGCCACAACGCCAGCAAACTGGACAAGATCACCGCTGATATCCGCCAGGCTTTTGAGGACACTATCGCCCGTTTTAAAGACGATGGCGGCCGCATGGAATTTACCAGCCAGACCGAGTATAAAGCCTTTAGCATCTCCGAAAAAGCCCCCGTGGTACAATTGGCAAAATCTGCCCTGCGCAATCTGGACATCCCCTTCACGATCGGACGCGGCGGCGGCGGTAGCGATGCCAATATCTTTTCCGCAGCCGGCATCCCCACCATCATCGTGGGCACCGGCATGGACAAGGTTCACACCGTGCAGGAGTGCATCGAGACCGATCAGCTCCTCCTGGGTGCTGATTTTGCAACCGAGCTGATCCGGCTGCACAGCGGGGAATGATGACCCGGCTCTGTTTGATCGGCTATGGCAAGATGGGGCACATGCTCCATCAATTGGCCCCCCAAAAGGGCTGTGAGGTGATGAGCATCATTGATCCCTCCTTCCCTGAATACCACTCTGAGATCAATGCCAGAAGCCTGGCCAATGTGGATATCGCCATCGATTTTAGCCACCCCTCCGCCATCGTCAGCAATCTGGAAAAGCTGCTATCTCTTCAGCAAAGCTGTGTGATCGGCACCACCGGCTGGCACAGTGAGATCCCCCGCATCACCGAGCGCTGCAAAGAGCTCGATATGGGCTTGCTTTACAGCGCTAATTTTTCCCTGGGCATGAATCTCTTTTCCCGTCTGGTCACTTCCGCGGTGGAGATCTTTGACGCCTTTGATGATTACGACCTGCTGGCCTGGGAAAAGCACCATGCTCAAAAGGCAGACAGCCCCTCCGGCACAGCCATCGAACTGGCCAATCTGATCCTGGAGAGAAGCAGCCGCAAAAAGCGCGTGGTTTGGGACCGCCTTGAGCGCCGTCCCGAGCCTGATGAGCTGCATTTTGCCAGTATGCGCGGCGGCAATATCCCCGGCACTCACGCCCTGGCCTTTGATAGCGAAGCAGATACGATCGAGCTCAGCCACGTGGTCCGCAACCGTGCCACCTTTGCCCATGGCGCTCTTTTGGCCGCGCGTTGGCTGAATGGCAAAAAGGGTGTTTACAGCTTTAGTGATATGATTTCTGAGATCTTATGTTGATACATTTTTCTAAAATGCAGGCGCAGGGCAATGACTTTGTGATCCTGAACCTGATGGATCACGAGCTGGACGGGCTGGACTATCCCCGCCTGGCCGCCGAGATCTGCCGGGCTCATTTTGGCGTGGGAGCCGACGGCCTGGTGTTGATCTCTCCCAGCCTTAAAGCCGATGCCCGCATGATTATCTACAATTCCGACGGCTCTCTGGCCGAGATCTGCGGTTCCGCTTTGCGCTGCGTATCCCAGATCCTGATGCAGAGGCTCAAGCGTGATAAAGTGCTGATCTGGACCGATGCCGGGCTCAAAAGCGCCACCCGCAAGGGCGAGGAGATCACCGTCAATCTGGGCACTGCCCGCATCCTTGACAGAGACCTGACGGTGGAAGGCTTCACCGGTGATCTGGTGAATATCGGCAACCCCCATTTTGTGATCTTTTTGCCCGATCTAAAGGACGATCCGCATCTGAGATACGGCCCCATCCTGGAGCGCCACTTGGCTTTCCCGGCTTCCGTGAATGTGCATTTTGCTCAGGTGAAAGATCCCGGCCTCATTCGTATGAAGATCTGGGAAAACGCCGTGGGCGCCACTCTGGCTTGCGGCACCGGCGCAGCGGCCACCGTGTTTTCCGGCATCCGGCGCGGCCTGCTCTCCCCCAATGTCCGGGTCCAGGTACCCGGTGGCGAGATCGGCATCCGCTACACTAAAGATGAAGACAGCCTCTTACTCAGTGGCCCGGTCACAGAGGTCTTTTGCGGAAGTTACCCATGGAAGATTTAGGCAAATATCTCCTCGAGGTCAGAAAGCAGCGGGGCATTGATTACTCCACGATCAGCAGTGAGATCCACATCTCTGAAGAACAGGTGAAGGCCATCGAGGCCAATCAACTATTTGAGCTGGGAAACTATGGTCAGGTCAAAGCTCTGGTCTATAATTACGCCCGCTTTTTGGAGGCAGATCTGGAGCGGGTGATGGCAGAATTTCGGATAATGATGCCCGAGCACACCAAAAAGGAATTTATCCCCCACCGCAACCTCAAGGAAAAGAAGATACTGATCTCCACAAATTTTCTCTGCACTGTCGGCATCGTCATCTTTGTGCTGATTTTGGGCTCCATCCTCCTGCACGCCTATCGTCAAGGCTGGCTGCACCCTCCGGATTTCTTTGCCAAAGATGAGCAAAAGACCGAGGCCAAGAGCCCCGCTGAGCCGGAACGCCCGGACAGCCTGCGCCTGCGCATGCGCGCTCTCAGCGAAAGCATACCTCAGGGAAACGCCACGATTGACCTTTTGGATAGCCAAAATCCCGCAGCGGATAATACCGACTACATTGGAGAGATCCTGGGCGAAAGTCCGGTGAATGTACCGATAAATTGAGGGCAAAAAAATGGCATCCCGTAGGGGAATCGAACCCCTGTTGCGTGACTGAGAATCA
>CAZWUD010000052.1:0-8416 GCA_964637055.1 uncultured Candidatus Cloacimonadota bacterium | reverse complement strand
CTCGATGAAGACCTCGATATGGACACCTATAGCTACACCGTTACCGCCGTTTATGACGCCGGTGAATCCGAAGCTACGGATGCTGTCGATGTCACTATCGAACAGCTCGACCCGCCCGTCGATCTCGCCGCAACGGTTGAGCGCAACAATGTCACTCTCGAGTGGACAAGCCCACAAGCACCTCAGACAGGTGAATGGGTATCCTGGAGTGATAACTCCGCTATCGGCAATAGCATCGGCACCGACGGCGCAGCGAACTTTGACGTGGCTCATCGCTTTGACGCCACCGATCTGACAAACTACGTAGGCAACACTCTCACGAAGATGAAATTTGTGCCTATGTACCAAAACGCTGTTTACACCGTGAAAATCTGGACCGGCGGCACCGCCACCGCTCCTGGAACCCTGGTGCACGAGCAGGTCGCAAACCACGTCATCGAAGACTGGACTACCGTAATCCTGACAAACCCTGTCCCGATCACCTCCGGAATGCAGCTCTGGGTTGGCTACAACGTCAACACCACAGGCGGCTTCCCGGCCGGTTGCGACAACGGTCCGCAGGTCGAAGGTAAAGGAAATATGATGAACTTTGGTGGCTGGACTACTCTCAGCCAGGTATCTCCTACACTCACCTACAACTGGCTTATTCAGAGCTTCATGGCAGACGGCGTTGCCCTCAAAAACATCGCTATGCCTGCCCTTGAGGACAAAATTCTGAGCATTCCTTCCGGTGAGCTGACCAGTAAATTCATCATGCCCTCCAGACATAATGATCGCGCAGTCCTGATGGGCTACAAGGTCTATCGTGACGGCAGCCTCATCGCTGATATCGGTGATCCTGAAAACACTACATACACCGACATGAGTCTGGACAATGGTGATTATACCTATGGCGTATCCGCTATCTATAACACCGGTGAATCCCTGCCTGCCACTGTAGATGTAAACGTATATCTCGAGCTTGCCGAAGAGATCTTCTTCGACGGCTTTGAAGAATATGCAGACTTCAGTGCAGACCTGGCTCCCTGGACTCTGATAGACCAGGATAACTCTGAAACCTATGTCTTCACTGGTATCGAATTCCCGGGAAGTGGATCTGCAATGGCATACATTGCCTTCAATCCCAGCACCACCACCCCTCCGATCACTGGCCTGACCGCCTATGAAGGTGACAAGATGGCTGCCAGCTTTGCCGCTGTGAATTCTCCCAATAACGATTGGTTGATCACACCGCAGGTCGAGCTGGGCACAAACAGCTCTCTGAAATTCATGGCCAGAAGCCACACCGGTAATTACGGCCTGGAACGCTTCCGCATTGGTGTATCCACCATGCCAACCATCATCATCCAAGGATTCCAATATGTGACAGGAGCAGAATATGTGGAAGCTCCTGAAAACTGGACTGAATTCATCTATGACCTCTCTGCCTATGACAATCAAGAGGTCTTCATCGCCATTCGCTGCGTATCAGATGACGCTTTCGTATTCTACGTGGATAATGTCTCCATCCATTCCGATGGTGGATCTGTCGACAATGATGACGAGATCGCTCCTGCCTTCACAAACGCCCTGCAAGGTAACTACCCGAACCCGTTCAACCCGACCACCACTATCCGCTACAGCGTGAAAGAGGCTGCTCCGGTTTCGATCGAGATCTATAACCTGAAGGGACAAAAAGTAAAAACACTCGTCAACGAAGCTAAAGCCCCCGGCGATCACACTGCCGTGTGGAATGGCACTGACGAAGCTGGCCGCTCTGTGGCATCCGGAATCTACTTCTACAAGATGAACGCCGGAAAATACAGCGCTACCAAGAAAATGATCATGATGAAATAAGCCACAAGGCTGAACCATCAAATAAATCAAGGAGCCCTCAAACGGGGGCTCCTTTTTTGGTTTGGAGTTTTAGGGTTGTAAAGTTGAGAAGCTTGAAGTGAAATTGAGAATTGACAATTGATGATTGAGAATGGAAACTTGCATATATCTGCGTTTTTATCTGCGGAATTTGTGCGAAACATCCGCAGCTGGAGCTACGGGGAACTTTTAACGCAGCTGGAGCTACGAGAACCGTTAACGTAGCGGGAGCTACGAGGCCCTGAAGCAGCAGTACTTTTCAACCTTATTCCTTCCCTTTCGGTGCCTTCGGTGTTCTCGGTGGCAAATCCAATCTGTGTAAATTCGTGGGTTCCGTGATTAATTCAAATCTGCGTTTTTTATCTGCGCACTTATCTGCGGAATCTGCGTGAAACAACCGCACTCCGGCACTCCCGCACCAACAACAATCTGCGTGCAACTCGTAAACTTAAAAACCTCTATAGATCAAGCCACTATCGTCGCCTAAAGAGAGCAGAATCGTGACTTGATATAGACATGAATTTGACAGAGCTCGGATCGGGTGGATTGAACAGATCTGCGTGAACCCTCAAAAGTCTAAAACTGCAAAAATATTCTGAAATCCCCAATCCCCTGCTTCTCATCTATTTGCTCACCTGGCCGGATTATCATCACATTATAGGTTGGCCTTATATCATGAAAATCATCAATAGTTTAGCGATTTTTGCTAATTTTTGTCTCCCAAGCTCTTGTCTTTTCGCCTCTTGACAAAAAAAGGGCTTGGATATTTCCTTGCCTTTGCCGCTGAGCAAAATATATTTCATTGTCCAAGCCATTATGGATCAGGACTTAAAGCAAAAAATGTGGATAAGTGTGGATAACTAAGAGATTAAGCCGGATTCCTCTCCCACGGGATTCTCTTAAAGTTTTTCATTTCAGATACTTATATCACAAGCACCTGACTACTAAAGGGCTTTGACGCTTTTGTGGATAGAATAGTATAAAGGATAGATTTATGGATCAAGACATTTGGCAAAACATACTGGATAAACTGGAGCAGAACATCAATGAACAGAGTTTTAAGACCTGGTTTTATGATACCAAACTCGTCGATATGTCCGATAAACAACTCCTCATCCGGGTGCCTACGCAATTTAGTGCAAACTATTTGAATCAAAACTACAAGGATTTGCTTTCTGAGATTTCTTTTAGCCTCTATGGTCGTAAATATGAAATCCAGTTTAACACTCACCCCTATCGGGCTGCCGACAGCAAGAGCGATATGCCGGAATATAGCGACAAAAAGGTCAGCCTCAATGCTCAGCTCAATGAACGCTACGCCTTCGATGAATTTGTGGTGGGAAAGAACAATAACTTTGCCTATTCCGCCGCTAAGGCAGTGGCCGAAAATCCTGGCTATGCATTTAATCCCCTCTTTATCTATGGCGAAAGCGGCATGGGGAAGACCCACCTGATGCAGGCCGTGGGCAATTTTGTGGTCAATGAAGGGCGGAATTGCAGCATCTATTATACCACCAGTGAGTCTTTTACCAATGAGATGATTGAGAGTATTCGCGGCAATAAAATGCCGGGTTTCCGCGCCAAATTTCGCAAAGTGGATCTGCTTTTGGTGGATGACATTCATTTCCTCTCTCGCAAAGAAGGAACTCAGGAAGAATTTTTTCACACCTTTAACGCTCTTTTTGAGAATAAAAAACAGATCGTGCTGACTTCTGACCGTCCCCCAAAGGACATTCCGGATCTGGAAAAAAGACTGGTTACCCGCTTTGAAAGCGGCCTATTGGCAGATCTGAAAAACCCCGATTTTGAGACCCGCGTAGCCATCCTGCGCAAAAAAGCAGAGCCGGAAAATATCGAGCTCTCGGACAATCTGATCAATTTTATTGCCGACAAGATCACCTCTTCTGTGCGCGCCCTGGAAGGCTCTCTGATCCGCATCATGGCCTATTCTTCATACAATAAGCTCAATCCCGAAGATATCGATGAAGATATCGCTCAGACCATCCTGGCAGACATGATCTCGGATGTGAGCCGGGAGATATCCCTGGACGCCATCACCAACCAGGTCTGCAAGATGTATGAGCTTTCCCGGGAACAGCTTATGGAAAAAAGCCGTAAACCCATGGTGGCCTTTCCCCGCCAGGTTTCGATGTATCTGGCCAATCTCCTCATACCCTCGCTTTCTCTCAAAGATATTGCCAAATATTACAATCGCAAAGATCATACCACCGTGATTCACGCCAAAAAAATGATCGAAAATCAATTCCGTGAAGATGAGAAATTTCGTTCATTGGTAGAATTAATGATCAAAAATCTGCACAATTAAACGGGCAAAACATGGCAAAAATCTACAGCTCATCTCAAAGCCTGCAAAGCTTGATATACTGCCCTTTGACGGCTCTGCCCGGGGACTTATCCACAACTGTGTATAGCTTGCTGTGGATAAGCGTGGAGAACTTGCCAATAAAGGCTTTAGGGCATTTTCCAGTGGATAGCCGGTGGATAAGGCATGGGACTTGTGCACATGTTATCCACAACACCGTGAGCTGGCTAAGTCATTGCAAATTACCCACGACAAAGAAAAAGCTTGACCAATTATCTACATATCCACACAGCCTACTAAAACTACTAATTTACAAAATCTATTATATTATAGGAAAAGATATATGAAAAGACATAACTTATTATTTGCGCTGTTGGCGATCCTGATCCTGATCACAGCATGCACAAAAAAAGATAACCTGACCGGAACAAACTTTTCTGATTCTTTGAGGGTAGAGATTCTGGATGACCAGGCTGTGGTGACGGGATATAGTTTTCCTGCGGACTCTCTGGTGAGTCTGACCACACTGCGTCGAAACCTTCTGGTGGGCAATTGGCAGGGATCCAGCGCCAAAAGCATCCTGCGTTTTGTAAATCTGCCTTCTCAAAGCGATATTGCTGAATATACCGATATCCGAGATATCTATCTGGATATTGTACTCCAAAATAGCAGCGATATAGAGCGCAATCCGGTGACGCTCAATTTTTACAAAGTAAATGCCTGGGCGGCGGACCCTGATACCCTGGAAGCTGATGAATATGAGCTGATACCTCAGGCTACGACGCAGATCACGAGTAGCATCGTCTCCAGCGATACCGTCAACGTGGCTCTGCCCTTTGATCTGATCCAAAACTGGCAGACAGAGTCTGACTCCACCGGCATCAATATCCTGATCATGGCCGATGACGGGACAGATGGATTTGTGGAGATCAAGCTTTCTACGGCCACTTCCGGCAGTAAAATACGCTTCAAATATGACGATGCAGAGGGTGAAGAGCAGGAGTTTTCCCGTTATGCGGCGCTCAATGCCTTCAGTTTTTCACATCCTCAGACGGAGCTTACTTCCGGGATCTGGAAGATCAGTAACTTTGCCCCACAACGTATATACGTCGATATGATCCCGGATTTTACCTTATTTAAAGATGAAGATGGCAATACTCTGAGCCAGGAAATCCTGAAACGGGTGACCATCAACAAAGCTGAGCTGGTGCTCTTTGTCAAAGATGATCTGAGCAGCTTTGAAAATGCGGTTGGTTACAGTCTGGCAGCCTTTTTGGTCAAGGAACGCCCCGCAGAGGATGCCGTCATTCCCACCCGGGATATGTTCACCCCGGAATTTATCAGCAACCTGGTGACGGTGGTCAAAAATAACGCCGATTCCGTGGCGGTCAATATCACGCCCATCATCCAGGCTTATGTCTCCCAAAAAACCTTTGATGACGATACGCCGGTGGAGCCCAATGGCATCGTAATCATGAGCAATTACGAGCGTAAAGACTTTGGTGAGATGGAGTTTATCCACCCCATCACAGACGCTGCCGAGACCGAAAAACAGCCTTATATCAAGATCAAATATACCGTACCTTTTTTATGAAGAAAGCCCTCTTTGCCGTTCTGCTTGCCCTTTTGATGCTGATCTCAGCCTGCGAAAGGAAAGTGGAACCCGACAGCATATTGGCCGAAGTCAATGGCGAGATATTGGATCGTGAGACCTTTATTGCCAGCTTTGGTGTGACATATTGGGATAGCCTGAATCAGGAAGCAAAGCGCAGCTATGTGGAGGATTGGGTGAATCTCACGCTTTTGGCTCAGGCGGCTGAAAAGGCCAAACTGGATCAGGAGCCCATGATCAGGCAGCGCATTGATTTTGCCGGGAAGAAGGTCAAGGCCAATGCCCTGATCTCAAAGCGTCTGGCCGAGATCAAGATCTCTGAGGATCAGCTCTTTTCATACTTCCGCATCCATCAGGCGGATTTTGTGAAAGACCTGGTAAACTATCAGATCCAGCGCATCGCCTTGCCGGATAAAGCCAGTGCCCTACGCGTCATGCAAGAGATCAATCAGGGTGGGGATTTTGAAGTGGCTCTGCGGCGCTATTCCTCGGAAGCCTTGCGCAGCACAAAAGGCATGATGGGCTTTGTGGAAGAGGCTTCCCCGGATTCCGTATTCTGGCATGCGGCTCACCAGCTCAAGCTGATGGAGCCGGGCATCGTGAGCCGGGATGGGGATTGGTATGTGATCCGTTACACCCAGACCGCCCCCAGTGACAAATTACCAAATTTTGAAGACTATAGAGCTGAGATCAAAGCCAGGATTCTGGCCGAAAAGCAGGAAGAACTCTATCATCAGCTTTTGCGCGAAATCAAAGCTCAAAACCAGGAAATATACTATTACTAAAGGATTAACATGAAAAAACTTATACTTGTCATACTGATCATGACAATCGCTCTGGCATCATATGCAGAATTATTGGATAAAATAGTGGCCAAAGTCGGCTCTGATATCATTTTGCAGTCCGATCTCCAAAAACAAATCCAGCAATTGCGCGCCAATGGTGCCGATGAATCGCTCCTGGTCCCTGCCGTGATCTTAAATCAGATGGTGGAACAGCGCCTGATGGTGCAAAAGGCTAAGGAATTGAATATCAAGATCGATGAAGCAGCCATCAAGGAATATGCCAAAACTTACGTTGCTCAGATCAAATCCCAATATCCCAGTGAGGCCGCTTTTCAGGCGGATCTGCTGCAGATGAAGCTGACCCAGAGTGAATTGCAAAAACGCTTTGAGGATCAGATCAAGGAAAGTGCGCTCACCGAGCAATTGATGGAACAGCAGATCACATCCAAGATCAAGATCACAGATGGCGAACTGCGTGAATTTTATGAGGCCAGCAAGGACTCCATGGCCGTGAAGCCCGTGAGCTGGGATCTCCGCATGATCATGCGTGAAGTCTTGCCCTCAGATGATGCTGCAAATACGGTGCTGGCCGAGATCGAAGAGATCCGTCAGCGCCTTGAAGCCGGTGCGGATTTTGCTGAATTGGCCGCTGAATATAGCGATTGCCCCAGTTCAGAACAGGGCGGAGACTTGGGCTTCTTTTCCCGTGGCATGATGGTCAAACCCTTTGAAGATGCAGCCTATGCGCTTTCATTGGGGGAGATCAGCGCTGTGGTCGAATCCCCCTTTGGCTACCACGTCATCAAAGTCACAGACAAAAAGGGAGATGAGCTCCGCGCCAGCCACATCCTCAAGACTATCAGCTCCACCGAGACCGATGAAGAACGGGAAATGGCGCTGATGAACCGCATCCGCGAAGAGATCATTGCCGGAGCAAACTTTGCCGGACTAGCCCGGGATTACTCCATGGATCCCGAATCTGCCAAAGATGGCGGACTCTTGGGCGACTTTTCCGAGCAAGACATCCCTCCGCTCTTTAGCGCACCGATCATGAATACAGCCATGGGGCAGGTCACCGAAGTTCTCAAAAACGAAGGCATGATCTATCTCTTTATCCGGGATCGTGAGCTTCCCTCCCGAGTTTACACCTTTGACGAGGTCAAAGAGCAGGTGGAGGCTTATCTCACTCAGATCAAACAGATAGAAGCTTATGAAGGCTGGATCGAAGAGATCAAGCGCGACGCCTATATCCAGATCAGTCTATGAAGAAAAAGATCACTTTCAGCACGCTAGTGGCCAGTCTCTTTTTGATTGGCTTCCTTCCCATTGCGCCGGGGACCTTTGGCTCTCTGACGGCATACGGCATCTATCTGCTGCTGCCCGGTTGGATCTATGACGGCTCCTGCCCGGCCTTTTTGCCGCTGATGATCATTGGGCTCTCTCTGCTGGCGGTGGTGATCTGCCGTAGGGCAGAAAAGGTCCTGGGTGAGGATGCAGGATCTATTGTGCTGGATGAGCTTTTGGGCTACTTTGTGGCCACGCTGTTTTTACCGCATAATTGGCTAATCGGCCTTTATGCGTTTATATTGTTTAGAGTCTTTGATATTGCCAAGCCCTTCCCCATCAACCGCAGCCAGAGGCTTCGCGGCGGTTGGGGAGTGGTGGTCGATGATCTCATCGCCGGGCTCTATGCCAATGTCTTACTACATATAATAATACGAGTATATCCAAGTTTCTTTGGATTATAGGAGAACAAATGCAACATATCTTATTACAAGCCACAGCAGCCGCCCAGGGCGGAAATGCGCCAGCCGCTCAAGGCGGTAGCATGGCCTCTTCCCT
>CAZWUD010000051.1:0-8431 GCA_964637055.1 uncultured Candidatus Cloacimonadota bacterium | reverse complement strand
CTTTCCACGGCTTCGATGGCGCGTCCCAGGAGGCGGTTGTAATAGTTAAAGCCGATGGCCTGGATGATGCCGCTTTGTTTGGTGCCGAGGATGGTGCCGGCTCCGCGCAGCTCCAGATCCCGCAGTGCCACCTGAAATCCAGCGCCGAGATAGTCGTATTGGGTGAGGGCTTCCAGCCGCTTGCGGGCAATGGTGGTGGTGCCCTTTGGAATGAGGAGATAGGCATAGGCGCGGCGGTTGCTGCGTCCCACGCGTCCCCGCATCTGGTAAAGCTGGGCCAGGCCAAATTTGTCGGCATTGTCGATGAGAATGGTATTGGCATTGGGGATGTCGATGCCGTTTTCGATGATGGTGGTGCAGATCAGCACCTGAAATTCACGGGCTACAAAGGCTTTCATCACCTCTTCCAATTGATGCTCCGGCATCTGAGCATGTCCCACCATAAAGTTCAGATCCGGCATTTCCCGGCGCAGTTCCAGCGCTACGGTCTCAATGGTTTGCACCCGATTGTGCACAAAAAAGACCTGCCCGGCCCGGTCGATCTCACGCCTGATGGCGTCTTTGATCACCTCCATATCCCGCATGGTGATGATGGTGCGAATGGGGAGGCGTTCTTTGGGACTGGTCTGCATCAGGGAGATCTCTTTGAGCTTGGCCAGAGCCATATTCAGGGTGCGGGGGATGGGCGTGGCGCTCATATAGAGGGTGTCCACATTGCTTTGCAGGCGGCGCAGGCGGTTTTTGTGGCGCACGCCAAAGCGGTGCTCTTCATCGATGACGAGGAGGCCGAGTTTGGCAAATTTTACGTCTTTGGAAAGTAGTCGATGGGTGCCGATGGCGATGTCTATTTTGCCCAATGCGATATCTGCCACGTCTTTATCGAGCTGACTTTTACTGCGAAAACGGGATAGCATAGCGATGCGCACCGGATATTGAGCAAGGCGCTCTTTGAAAACCCGGAAGTGCTGCTCCACCAAGAGGGTAGTGGGGGCCAGGACGGCTACCTGAAAGTCGCTGTTGATCGCTTTGAAGGCGGCGCGGATGGCGACCTCCGTCTTGCCGAAACCCACGTCTCCACAGAGCAGGCGCTCCATGGGTGAGGGCAATTCCATATCGTCCTTGATCTCCTGGGTGGATTTGGTCTGATCAGGTGTATCTTCATAGATGAAGGAGCTCTCCAGCTCCTCCTGCCACTCTGTATCCGGGGCGTGAGCCAGACCGGGACGGCTGCTGCGTTCGGCAAAGAGCTTCACCAGATCGGCGGCGACCAGCTCAATCTGCTGTGTGGCTTTGCGTTTGGTATTCTGCCATTTGGCACTACCCAGTTTGTTCAGCACGGGGGCAGCGCCTTCTTCGGCCACGTATTTGGTAACCAGAGAAAGCTGGAAGGTGGGCACATAGACGCGGTCATCATTGGCATAGCGCAGCACCAGGCACTCCACTTCCTGTCCGTCCAGGCGGATGATTTTGAGCCCTTCAAACACACCGATGCCGTGATCCACATGCACCACGTAGTCGCCGGGCTTGAGATTTTCATAGTCGACGATGGTTTCACCGGGGGCAAAACGGGGGGCATAGCGTTTACGTTTGTAGCGGTTAAAGATCTCATGATCGGTCCAGAGGCCGAGGCGGATATCGCCGATCTCAAAGCCTTCATGCAAGACCCCGATATGGCTCTTGAAAGGGGCATCATCGGCGATCATCTGGCGCATACGCTTTTCCTGAGATTGGTTGTCAAAGAGCAAAAAGTAATTCCAGCCTTGCTCACGCATGGAGCGCAGGGTGTCTGCGGTCAGCCCCAGATCTGCCTCAAAAGCAGGCTGAGCCTCAAAGGGAGCGCGGATGTTTTCTTTGACTTCGGGCAGGATAAATTCGCTTTGAGAGAGGAAAAGAGAGTCGCTTTGCTGCATGCTCAGGGAGAAGGCTTCTTCATCCAGGATCAGATCACGCACGCGGGGAGTTCGCCCCTTTCCGCCTTTTTTGACCTGCTTGCGATATTGGAGATAGGTCTGCTCGGTGAGAGCTTCCATTTCCTCTTTTACATAGCTGAAATTGCTGAAAAGAAGTAGGCGGGAACCGGAGGGAAAGTAGTCCACAAAGGGGCTGAGATCTTTGGTCAGCAGGCTATAGTAATTTTCAAAACCTTCAAAAAAGCCCTTGTCACGCACTTTGGCGATGATCACGGAGCCTGAGTCCACATCATCCAGCGCCAGCTCACGAGCCGGGATGATGGTGATATCCGCAATCTCGCCGGGGATGGAGCGTTGCGTGGCCGCGGAGAAAGCCCGGATGGACATGATCTCGTCGCCCCAAAATTCCAGGCGCACCGGATGCAAGCTCGGAGGTGAGAAAAAATCCAGAATCCCGCCTCGTCTGGCTGCCTGATAGACCTTGGAAACCTGATAGTCGATCTCATAGCCCATGTTTTGCAGGTCTTGCAGTAACTGCTCGGGATCGATCTTGTCGCCCTTTTTGAGCCGAAAGATATGTCGGGCGAGGCTGGCCCGCGAGGGGATATAGCGTAAGTATGAGCGGATGGAAAGGCTGTAGATCGCCGGGGTCTCGCTCAGGGAATTGACCAGAGTCAGCATTCGGGTGGCGCGGATGGAATAGTGCGGGCTGCGCTCTTCATAGGGCAGGATCTCGTAATCCGGCAGGTAATAGGCATTATCCCTGCCCACCAGGGTCACCAGATCATCCCAGAGATCCTCGGCAATGATGTCGTCCTGGGAGACAAAAATCACATTTTTGCCGGTTTTTACCCAAAGATGGACAGCCAAGAGGGCTCTGGCACTCTGATTGAGGTGATAGATCTGCCTGCCCGGGCTCAGGGGCAGGAGTCCCCGGAAGAAATCCGACTGCTCGAGCTCGGGTGATATCTTAGTATAGAGCATCAGCTAATAGGCTATCATCCAAGGGCTTCAGTCTTGTGCAGAAATGGCTTTCATCTGGGTGAGGATTTCATCGGTAGTCAGATTTTGCTGCTCTGATGTTTCCAGATTTTTCAAAGCGGGACATCCCGAGGCAAGCTCATCCTCACCGATGATGAGGGCGTATCTGGCCCGGGAAGCATCTGCAGCTTTGATCTGGGCTTTGAAAGAAGCCTTATCCGGGTTGTATTCGGCATAGATGCCCTCTTGGCGCAGCTTGCCCAGGATGGGGATCAGCATTTCATGGGCTGCCTCACCCATGCCGATCAGGTAGATCAAGGGGGCAGGGCTTTGGGGGATATCCACGTCTTCTTTTTCCAGCGCCATCAGGAGTCGCTCAAAACCGCCGGCAAAACCGATGGCGGGGGTCTCTCTGCCGCCCATTTCCGAAATCAGGGTATTGTAACGTCCGCCGCCGGCGATGGAGTTTTGCGCTCCCAGTGCGTCCACGATCAGCTCAAAAGCGGTATTAGTATAGTAATCCAAGCCTCTGACGATGGCGGGATTGATCGTGTAGGAAACGCCCATCTGATCCAGGTAGGCTTGCACAGCGTCAAAATGCTCTTTGCAATCTTGATCCAGATAGTCCAATTGAGAGGGGGCATCTTTGCGGAAGGCTTTGCAGGAAGGGACCTTGCAATCCAATAGGCGGCGCGGCTTCAGTTCAAAACGCTTCTGACAGTCGGGGCAAAGCTCAGCCAGATGCGGGCGATAGTAATCTTGCAGCGCTTTGTCATAGGTGAGCGAGCACTCGGCGCAGCCTACGCTGTTGAGCTCCAGGCGCACATTCTTCAGCCCCAGTTCCTTTAGGAACCGGACTTCCAAGGCAATCACTTCGGCATCAAAGTAAGGGTGATTGCTGCCGATAAATTCGATACCGTATTGGTAAAATTGGCGGTAGCGCCCGGCTTGAGGACGGTCATAGCGGAACATCGGGCCCATATAATAGAGCTTCTGATGGGCTGCCTGGCGGTCCAGATGGTTTTCCACATAGGAGCGCACCACCGGCGCTGTGCCCTCGGGACGCAGGGCAAAATTGCGCCCTTTTTGGTCGCTAAAGCGGTACATCTCTTTTTGTACGACGTCGGAGCTCTCTCCGGAGCTGCGTTCAAAAAGCTCTGCCATCTCAAAGATGGGGGTGGTGATCTCTTCATAGCCAAAGGCAGATGCCACGCGGCGGAAAGTGTCCATCACGTAGTGCCATTTGGCGCTGTCTTTGGGTAAAATATCGTAAGTTCCACGAGGGATTTTGTATTTCATGCTTACCTCTTTCTGATGTCAGAGAATTTGCAGGTGGCTTTGCCGTCAAGCAGTTCTGCGGGATACTTGACCCCGATCAGGTACAATCCTTCAGGCGGGGCGGTGGTCACCAGGGTCTGGCGGGAACGGCGCTGGGCCAGGATATCGGAGACGGCATCCGGCTCCAGATCAAAGTGTGAGACATTGGTGAGCGTGCCCACTATGCGCCGCACCATATTGTGTAAAAAGCGGTCTGCACGGAGGATAAAGACAAAGCTATCATCACCTTCGGTGATCGTGATTTCCTTGATCTCGCAGATGCGATTCGGCACCTCGGGATTGAGCCGGCCAAAGCTGGAAAAGTCGTGCCTGCCCAAGAGACGCGGGGCTGCCTTTTGCATGGGTTCGAGCCGGATCTTGAGGTGCGGAATAAAGCCGGCATAGTTGCGATCAAAGGGGTTACGGTCTATGCTCAGGATGTAGCGATACTCACGCTCATAGGCCTGGTAGCGGGCTGAAAATCCCGGGTCCACTTCCCAGATCTGCAGCACCTTGATATCATCCGGCAGCCAGCGCCGAAAGGCCTTCAGGATCTGGGGCATCGTCATATTGCCCTCGTAATCAAAGTGGGCAAATTGCGCCAATGCGTGCACTCTGGCATCGGTGCGTCCAGCGGCCACGATGGCTGTCTCTTTTTGGCAAAATTCGCGGAGGGCTGCCTCCATCTGCGCCTGGATGCTGCGTCCTGTTTTTTGTTTTTGCCAGCCGATAAAGCCGGTGCCGTCATAAGAGATCTGAATCAAGTAGCGCATAGAGTCTTCACAAGCTTGAGATGATAACTAAGAGTGATAAAAACATAAAACCGTAGAGATCTGCCACGATCCGGGGGGAGGGTTTCACAAGCTCTCTGTCCATTAGTTCTTGCACTTTGTTTTCTATGAAAGCGGTCTTTTCATGCACATTCTTTCCGGCCAGAATGGCACGATCCAGGATGCCGGCGATGCTTTCCTGCTTTTGCAGCTTTTGATATTCCCGGAAATACTCACGGATAAAAAGCCAGGTGCTAAGGGTAAAAAATGATATTGCTCTGCCGGCCTTAAACTTGTGACACCAAGCGCATTGCCTGAGGATCCGGTCTTTATCCACCGCAGCCCAGACGGAGACCGTGATCATCACCAGGTAGATGATCCGGGCAGAGAAGACCACGGCTTGGGGAAAAGGCACCGCAAACAGCGTGGCCAAAAGCCAATATGCCGCCAGGAATCCGAGCAGCTTGCGCAGGGAAAAGAGCAGGCGGCCAAAAAGCCGATATTCGGGAATCATATAGAGCATAATGAACAGGCCCTGAGCGCCCAATTGGCGCAAAGAGGCTTCAAAGCCGGTGCTGATGCCAATGCCGAAAATCGCCAGCTTGAGGTATAGATGCTGGTCCCGGATGATGCCCTGCTTCACTACTATGAATCCACCTTTGGGAGGGGGTTCTCTTGAGGGGCAGGCTCAGTTTCGACGGCCTTGGGCTGATCGGCCTCATCCTCAGCCGCATCGGTGTCCCCGAGGGGCTCAGGCTGAGGCTGAGCGGGATCTTCACCAGGCTCTGGGGGGCTTGCTTCCTCGGCGGGCTGTGCATCCGGCAGCTCTTCTGGATCTGGCGTGATCTCGGGCTTGATATCAGCTTCCTCTTCATCAGGCAGAGGAACTTCTTCCGGAGGAATATCAAGGGAATCCGCGGGGTCTGAGCTATCCAGCTCAATCTCGAGGCTGTCTGCCGGAGAGATCTCGGAAGCCTCGGCATCCTCTTCTTTAGTAGAGAGATCCTCCAGTCCGCTATCCCGCAGGAGGTATTTTTTGCCGTCAAAGAAACGCCTCACCGCCACGGCAAAGTCGCCGGCGTCAGGATCCTCCAGCACTCTGGCCAGATATTCCTTGGCCAAAGTGGTATCCGGTTCTTCAAAGCTGTAAAACCAGCCCAGTCGATAATTTGCCCTGGTCTTGAGATCGGCAAAATCACTCTGGGTAAATTCCTGCATCGTGTTCAGCAGGGAGTCCGGGGCCTCGGGATAGTGCTCCAGCCCCAGGTCAAAACGCTCCAGTGCTTCCTCATAGACGGGGTCAATCAGGCGGGGGCTGCGCCCCTCTTTGAGCGCGGTGGCCGCCCGGCTGTACATATTGCGGGGATATTGGGTGAGCAGTTGTTGATAGACTGCCTCGCTTCCTTCCCCGTCGGGCTCCAGGTCCCTGAGGATGCTGAATATGGAATAGAAGCAGTAGGGTAAAATCTCTTGATCAAAGCGCTCCAATACCGTTTCGAGCTGTTCCAATCCGGCTTCTTTCTGGCTGAGTTCCTGCCGCAAGCTCTCCAGACTTACCTGTTTTTCAGGTTCGGGATCTTCCGGGCTCTCAGTTTCCTGAATCTTCTCTTCATCAGCTTTGTCTTCATCGGCTTCGGGCTCCGGCTGCTCCGGCTCATCTAAATCTGTCTCAGGATCTGGAACTTCTTCATCCTCAGCGGGGTTGGGCCCCGGCTCAGATTGGGTTGCTTCAGGATCTGCCTCGCTTTGGATATCCATCAGATCTTCCATCTCCGGATCGGTGCTATCTGTTTCGTATTCATCGATTTCACCTTCCTCATCCACCATGAGCGCAAGGCTGTCGATGACGACGCTCAAGCTATCGATCTGGATAAGTAGTGAATCCCGCTGCAGGCTCAGGGTGTCTCTTTGATCAATGACCCGCTGATAGCTCGCCAGCGCTGAATCCGGCAGTGCCAGGGGGTCAAGAAAGCTCTCTGCTTTCAGATAGTGATATTCCAGCCAGGCATCCAGATCTCTGAGGACATTGATGGAAGTATTTGCCTTGCTTTTATTGATGGCTGTGGCCATCCGACTGGCCAGAGGAGCCAGCTCGGAGCGAGAAAAATCAGTGCGTACCCGGTTCAGATGCTGCACTGCGGTATCCAGATCGGACTCCTTGTAATACAGGTGTTTACCCCAGTAGTAATAGGCGGCCGCAGAGTTTTCGGTGCGGGGATAAGACGTGGTGACCTCTTCCAGCTCAGATAGTCCGGATTCGATCTCATCGCTGGCCAGATAGGCTCTGCCCAAGAGCACCCTGGCTCTGGCCAGGAAGTCCGGACGCTGCTCATTGCGCACCAGAGAGCGGAGGTTGTGCAGGGCCAGCTCCGGTGAGCCCAATTCCAGATGGTTGAGCGCCAGGTAGTATTGAGCCTCCATCTTCAGGTCTTTGGGAATGCCCCTGGTCTCAAGGAAAACCTCAAATTCCTCGAGGGATCTCTGATAGTCACCTTGCATATAATAGTTTTTGCCAAAGAGAAAGAAGGCTTCTTTGAATTCTTTGGTATGCCGATAATCTTTGATGATGCGTTCCAGCCAGAATTGTGCCCGGTGATAGTCCTCATCCTCGATCTCAAAATCCGTGAGCACCAGCAGCGCCCGGGGATGATGATCGGCAAAGCGGGTATTGCGGATAAAGCTCTCCAAAAGTGCTTCCGCAGCGGCTTGTTGATTGATCTCGCGCATGACCCGCGCCAGGTAGATATGGGCTTCCGGCAGATGCTTGCTCTTGGGATAACCCTGGATCAGGCTCTCAAATGCGTCTTTGGCCTGAAAGGCAGAATTCCCTTTGTAATAGAGGGCTCTGCCCATCAGATAGAGGGCATCATCCGCAGTCTTGCCGTCGGGTTTTTCAGAAAGGACGATACCGCATTTCTGGATAGCCTTGGTGTATTCTGCCACAGCCTGAGGAGTGGGGCGCCCACTGGCATTCAGGGGACGCTCCTGAGCGCTCTTAAAGTAGTTTCTGGCATTGTACATGGTGTTGTCAATGCCACAGGCGGTCAGGCTGACGAGCAGCAAAACCAGGATAATGCGGAATCTTTTCATAAGTTCCAAGCTTATAGGTTCATAGCTCTTGTCAATCGATTTTCAAGCCCTGGGCTTTCACGGCTTCCAAAAGGGCGGCATCCTGGACCAAAGCGATCGCCGCATTGATATCAGGATAGAGGACGCGATCTTCCTGCAGGATGGGGACATCCGCTCTCAGGCGGGAGCGAACGGATTCCAGAGCCGGGCTGCTGGGTTTATCCCGATAGTCGAGGGCCGAGCCGCTGATCAAGAGCTCAATGGCCAGGACGTTGGAGACATTTTCCAGCACTTGCAAAAGCTTGATGGCAGATACCGAGCCCATGGACACGTGATCTTCCTGATTTGCGGAGCTGGGAATGCTGTCCACCGAAGCAGGATGGG
>CAZWUD010000050.1:0-8432 GCA_964637055.1 uncultured Candidatus Cloacimonadota bacterium | reverse complement strand
AGAGAAATACCGAGACCAAAGAAGCCAAGCTGAGATATCACTTTGATCCTGATGCCATTGGCAAAGCGGGGGAGGAGATCTCCCTGGCCGGGCTCGCAAAAACCAGCTATGTGAATGAAGGCGATACCATCGCCAGCTATTCCGACAATCTCTTTGAGCGCGATGGCAGCATCTATGACATCTTTGGCCAATTGATCACCAGTCCCGAGGTGGATGAAGAAGAAGCCCGCGGGCTGGCCGGGGACTTTGTGCGCTATGAAGCACACGACTTTGTGGCCGAAACCATGGGCTATCCCTATCTGGATGAGCAGGGCAGGATATCCATCCTCACCGAGCTCAAAGTGGAGAGTTCCTCGGTTCCCCAAGATGAATTCATCCGCAGCCCCCTGGCTCTGGAAATCACCGGGGATCTGGAAGGGGCAAACATCGCCTGCGCAAGGGATCTGACCATCCATGGTAATATCAAAGATTGCAGCATCTACTGTGAAAAAGACCTCGTGATCAAGGGGGACCTGGTCTCATCCATCAATCCCGGCATCCAGGTATTGGGCAGTCTGAACTTGCTCTCAATTCGCAATTCACGAGTATGTGTGCAGGGCAATCTGGAATTTGCCACTGAGATCTTAAATTCCACGGTCGCTCTGGATGGAGATCTCACCGGGACAGACTCGGACGCCCGCATCGTGGGCGGTCTCTGCCAGGCAGCCGGAGACATTGACATTGGCGTGGCTGGAGCCGCTGATCATGAAGAAACCGAGATCGAGATCGCCATCAGCCCCTTTTACCGTGCTATCCTGATGCAGATGACCAAAGAAGCAGTCCGCATCCGCGAGGATGAAGACCCCGAGGCTCTGGATGATCTGCAAAAGCGCATCCGCCGCTGTGAGGCAGAGCTCGATGCTCAGCTTAATAGCTTTCTGAAGCGCCCGCCTGAGGAGAAAAGATCCGTCACGGTGAGAGAAGAAGTCTATCCCAAGACCCTATTTAGAATATTGAAACACTCATACCAGATAAAGAGCCGTCAGAAAGGCTTGTATTTACTTGAAAAGGAATAATGGAGACAGCTATGAATATAAGAGCGATTTTGATGCTCTGTGCACTAATCTTGATCACTGCCCCGATCGCGGCGCAGGTACACGGATTCTTGAAAGACCCGGCCATATCGCCGGATGGCAACCAGGTCTGCTTTGTCTATGATGATGACTTGTGGGTGGTATCCTTCGATGGCGGGGTTGCCCGCCGGCTGACCGATACCAAAGCAAATGAATGGGGGCCAATCTGGTCTCCGAACGGTAAAGAGATCGCCTTTATCTCAAACCGCGAAGGCCGCAGCTATCCCTATCTGATCCCCGCCGAGGGGGGAGAGGCCTCTGTGATCATTCGCGAGAGCTACCAGATCGCGGATTGGTTCAATGACGGCCGCCATCTTTTGGCCTTGCGCGGCAATCACGAATTTGGCTCTTCATTTTATAAGCTTCCCATATCCGGCGAGCGCCCTCTGCTTTTGGGTAAACTGGGAGAACGCTGGGCCAGCCTGTCTCCGGATAACAGCCAGATAGTCTTCAGCCGTTATGGAAGCGCCCATCGTGAGGCTTATACGGGGAGTCTCAATGGCGATCTCTGGTCGCTGGATATCGCCAGCGGAGAGTATAGCCGGCTCACACGGACTGATTACTCGGAGCGCTATCCCCGCTTTTCCCACATCTCAAATTCCCTGTTTTACAGCTACTCCGATGGGCAGAGCTATCAGCTCACGCGGGTGGATGATATGGATTTTGGGCGTCCTTTTCAGGCCAGCAATCTTCCTCGCTTCAGTGCTCGCGACCTCTCGATTGCCCGTGCAAATGACCGCATCGTGTTTGAGCACTTCAATGAGCTTTACAAATACGACCCCACCAAGCTTTCCGGCGATAAGATAGAAAAGCTGGAGATCCGCATTGCCCAGGACATCTGGGAGAATCCCATGCGTGAATTCAGCATGAAGGATGAGATCGTGGATTTTGCAGTATCTGATGACGAACTGCTGGTGGCCTTTACCTACAAATACGACAATTTCATAGTGCCCCGCAAAGGCGGCGTGCCCCGTCAGATCACCTTTGATCACAGCGGCTGGGCAAACATGATCTTCTGGGAAGACAGGGAGATGATCCTCTCCAAGCTGGACAACGGACGTGAAAAGCTCTTTAGCATGACGGTTGACGAAGACCTGAGCTTGAAACCTCTGAAATGGTTCGGCGCAGACAGCCTTTCTGTGCAGGACCTTGTGAAGGATTCCGAGGGACGCTGGCTGATCAAATATCAGGACTATCAGAGCGCAGGGAAAGTCGCCATCGCGGATAAAGACAGCAAAAAGCTACGCCCGATCAATGCCCCCGGAGTGGTGACCTCAAACTTTGCCATCAACAAAAGCGGCACTCACGGTGTGTATTGCTCGATAGATAACAAATACTACTTCCGCGGGCTCTATCTCTATGACTTTGCCAAAGACACACATCACAAACTGCTTGCAGATGATCGTCACATCTCAAACATCCACTGGTCAAAGGATAACCGCTCTCTGATCTTTAGCCGTGCCGGCAATCTCCACCGCCTCGATCTGGTGCCCAGGGATGAATTTGAATATGACGAAGATCATTGGGTAGAGATCTTTGCTGATCCGGAAGAGCTCACAAAAGACGAAGAGAAAAAGAAGGATAAAGACAAAGAAGATAAGGAAGATGAGGAAATCACGGTGGATGAAGACGGGCTCTACGTCATGCAAATAACCGCCGATGATGAGGATGAGGAAGAAGGGGAAGCCCCGCCGGTAGAGATCGTGTGGGAAGGTCTTGATAAGAGGCTTGTGGAGCTATATCAGGCTTCGCTTTCCCAGCTCTCGGTAGTGCGTGTTCTCTCAGACTCCACCTTCCTGTTTCTGGATCGTTCCTGGATGGACGACAAGGAAGTGGTTATCTACAAAGGAGATATCTATGGCAAGGATAAAAAGGAAGAAGGCAGGCTGGATCAAGGCAGCATGGGCTTTAAGCTGGTGGGCAAAAAGCTCTATTATCTAGAGAATTTTGCCCTGAAATCCTACGACACCGGATCCGGCACCAAGGACGATATCAGCATCGCCATGGATTACGAATTTAATGTCAGAGACCTGAACACCCGCGTCTTTGAACAGGCCTGGGGGATCTTTGCCGACAATTTTTATGACCCTGATTTCCACGGGCAAGACTGGCAGACGCTTTATGACGAATACCGCCCCTTTGTGGAGGATGCCAGAGACATCAGCGATGTGGCCAATATCATCGATGAGATGGTGGGTGATCTGAATGCCTCCCACACCGGCTTTTATCCCCGACGGGATGAGGAATTGCCCTATAAATCCACCGCCAGTATCGGCGCAGAATTTGACTATTCAGAGCGCTTGAAGCGCGGCGTCAGAATCTCGCGTGTCTTTCCCCAGACTCGCCTGGCCGCTATTTACAAGGTCAAAGCGGGGGACATCCTCACCCATATTGACGATGAGGAGATCCTGCCGGATACACCGCTGGACGCCCTGCTGCTGGACAAGGTCGGCAAAAACATCCGCTTCCGCATCCTGCAAGATGGCAAAGAGCTTTTGGGCGATATCCGCGGACTCTCATATCGTGATCAATACGATATGTTTTATGATTTCAAGGTCAATCGCTCTCGCAAAATGGTGGAAAGCGCCACCGACGGCAGGGTTGCCTACATCCACGTGCCGGCCATGGGCACTGAGGATTATCATAATTTTTACCAGGACTTTTTTCGCAACAATCATGACAAAGATGCCTTGATCCTGGATTTTAGAGGAAACCGGGGTGGCAGGGTGCATGACCAGATCATCTCTCTGCTCACCAAAGAGATTTATGCCTATAGCAGAAGCAGAACGTTCGGCCAGGATTTCAGCCCCGAGCCGCGCATTGCCATCAGGGTTCCGACTGTGGTATTGGTCGATGAAAAGTCCTTCTCGGATGGAGAGATCTTCCCGATAGTATACAAAGAGCTCAAGCTGGGCAAAGTGATCGGATATCCTTCCAGCGGAGCGGTGATTGGCACGGTTGAACGCAGTCTTTTGGATGGCTCCAGGATGCGCATGCCCCGCAACGGCTGGTTCAAGGTCGATGGTACCAATATGGAAGGCACCGGCGCTATCCCCGACATCCTGGTGGAGCACAGCATCAATGACATCGTGCAAAACAACGACAAACAGCTCGCCAGGGCAATCCAGGAAATCCTTAAAGAAATAGAATGATGGATCTGGATAAGACGATAATCAAGGCCCAAGAGCTCAGCAGGTCAAACTGGCTGCATGCCGTGCATCTGCTTACCAGTGCAGAAGATGAGCATCCTAATGATCAGCGTTTGCAGACCGTTTTGGGGGATCTGTATTTCTCCCGCATGCAGTTTTCTCACGCCTTGAAATACTATCTCAAAGCGCTGTCTGCGGATCCGGGAAACAACCGCATCATCCAGGCGGTTGCAAATTGCTATCTTTCCCGTCACGACTTCCGGCTGGCCCTGGCCTATTTCCAGCGGATTCCCAATCCTCCGGATGATGTGCTCTACAATATCGGCTATACTCAGGCTTTTTTGGGTAAACACGATGAATGCATCAAGACCATGAAAAAGCTGTTAAAGCGCCTGCCTCACCATCCCTATCTCTATTTTGTCTTGATCGAACAGAACTTTGAGATCGGCAAACTCGATGAGGCTCTATACTATGTGAAGGAAGCCGAAGAGAAGGCCGGAGCTCACAAACAGACCTATCTGATGGCTGGGCTGATCTATTCTGCCCGCGAGCTCTGGTTGCCTGCCTATTTTTACTACCACAAAGCCGAGGATCTGGACAAGATAAGCAATGTGGAACACCTCCTGCGCTATGCCAATGCAGCCCGCATGATCGGCAAATCTCAGGAGTCCATCCGCATTCTTTTGAAGGGGGAGAAGAGGTGGCCATACATCAGCGATATCTACGTCATGCTACTGCGCACGCTGATCCAGGAAATGAGGATTGACGAAGCCAAGCTGGTTGCCAGGCGGATACAGAAAAACCTGAAAGAGCAGAGTCCCGTCCTGAGGCTGCTCATCAAGCGGCTCAAGGATATGTAAGCGCACCCAGGAGGCTCATTCACGTGCACGGCTGAATCTATTCCCAGCCGCTTACTCAGAGCTTCTTGCCTTGCTCACCAGTTCGTAGAGCAAATAGCCATTTAGCATATACAGCACCCTTTCAAATTCCTTATCTCCGGGAATGATCAGGTCTGCATTTTTCTTGCTGGGCTCGATGAAAGCGGCGTGAGAGGGTTTGACCGTCTGCAGATATTGCTCCAAAACGCTCTCCACATCACGTCCCCGATCGACGGTATCCCGCGCTATCCTGCGTGCCAGACGGGTATCGGCATCGGTGTCCACATAGATCTTCAGATCCGAGAGCTCTACCAGCTCCGGATAGTAGAGGGCGAAGATTCCTTCCAGGATGACCACATCCGCATCTGCAATGCAGAGCTTGCCTTCCATGCGGCTGTGGCTCACAAAGTCATAATCCGGAACGTTGACCGCCTGGCCGGAGAGCATGTCCTGGACGTCTTGCAGCAGGTATTCTTTGTCGATGGAGTCCGGGTGATCAAAATTCACCTTGCTACGCTCTTCCATCGAGAGGTGATCCAGCCTTCTGTAATAGTTATCATGAGATATGATCACGGTCTTGAGGGCTTTTAGCTTTTGACCGATGGCCTTGGCTATGGTGGTTTTACCGGAACAGGTGCCCCCTGCGATCAGCACGAGATGTGAGCATTCTTTTTTCATTGTGTAACCATAGAGTTCATTGTTTAGCTAAAAATCCGTTGATAATGTGGTATAGATCATTCATTTCGATGGGTTTCGCCAGATATTCGTCCATTCCCGCTACCAAAAAGCGTTCCCGGTCTCCCACCAGCGCTGCTGCCGTATAAGCTACGATCGGCGTGTGCCGTCCTTGTGCCACTTCCATATCCCTGATCTTTTGTGTAGCCGTGATGCCATCCATCACCGGCATCTGGATATCCATCAAGATCAGGTCATAGGGATGCTGCTGGTGCATCTGGAAGGCTTCCAGGCCGTTGCCGGCCACATTCACCGTGAGTCCCCAGCTTTCCAATTGCCGTTGTGTGACCAATTGGTTGATAGGCTTATCTTCCACCACCAGGATCCTGCCTTCGATCTTTTTGCCCACCAGGATCTCAGGATGTCTCGATTCCGGGATAGAGGCCGACATTTCGTTGAAAGTGCCAAAGGGTATGATGAAAAAGAAACAGCTCCCTTTACCCGGTTCACTTTCCACCCAGATAAAGCCTTGCATCAGCTCCACCAGGCGTTTCACGATTGCCAGACCGAGGCCGGTGCCACCGTATTTCGACGTGATATGACCATTGACCTGGGTGTAGTTGTCAAAGATATCGCGCTGTTTCACCGGATCTATTCCGATGCCGTCATCGGAGACCGTAAAGAGAATCCGCAATTCTGTTTCAGAATGGGTGTACAGCTCTGCCTTAATCTCGATTTTGCCCCGGGAAGTAAATTTTACGGCATTTTGGATGAGATTTGTCAGAATCTGTTTGAGTCTCAATTGATCTCCCTTCAGCACATCCGGGATCCCGGGATAGATATCAAAGCTGATCTGTACAGCCCGATCTTTGATCTGGTGATCAAATTGCTTCACCAGGTCTTCGATCAGATAACGCGGGTTAAAATCACTGGGCATCAGCTCCATTTTGCCTGATTCTATCTTGGAAAAATCCAGTATATCATTGATGATCTTGAGGAGACTGCGGCTGGAGGAATACATGATGTCAAAGATCTCGCGTTGCTCTTCATCCGCAGGCATCTGCATCAGGACTTGCAGGAACCCGTTGATGCCGTTTAGCGGAGTGCGTATCTCATGGCTCATATTTGCCAGAAAGTGACTCTTGGCGACGTTTGCGGCATTGGCAGATTCCGCGTCTTCCATCAAGCGAGCTTCGTATTTTTTATGATCCGTGACGTCGATCAGATAGCCTGTGTGCCAGATTTGCCCTGTCTTTTCATCCTGCTCGATTCTGCTGTAATCCAAGACCCAGCGTATATTTCCGGATTTTGTGATAACGCGATAACATAGCTGAGATATTTCTTTGGGCTGCCTGGATCGCAATTCTTCCAAAACCCTGGGTCGGTCTTCAGAAAATATCAACTTGCTTAGATCCATTTCAGCTTCCTGCATTTCATCGGCTGTATAGCCCCAAACCCGGATGTTTTCTGACACATACTGGAACTGCCTCGGCTCCGAACTCAGCCTGTAGAGAACTACCGGCCCCTGCTCAAAGCTTCGCAGAAAGATATCCACGTCACCGCTGATTTTTTGATAGCGGTTTTGGGTGATGTTGAGCTGACTCGTGATAGCTTTGATCTTCAGCTTTTGACGATGATAGAGAATGAAGATGAGGATGATCAAGAGCAGAGCAAAAATCGCAGGGATGAGGAAGCCCGGCCAAAATCCTTTTCCGACATAGTACTGAGTCAGGTCATCACTGAGCCATTTTCGGCGAAGCTTGTCCAGTTCACCGCTGTCTTCCAGCTTTGTCAAAGCGCCGTTTATCCTCATGATCAAATCTGCATCCAACGAGGCAAAGCAATAGTCCCGCTGCTGGATGCGCTGATTCAGCGCTTTGATATTGAGCAGATTGTGGACTTGAATGATATACATACCAGTCATATAGTTTGTCAACACAGCATCAAAATCGCCACCATCCAGGAGCTTCAGTGCGATTTCCCCGGAGGGAAGTCGCGCGACCTCACCCCTGTGACCGAGAGCTTGCAGATATTCTTCGGCGACATCATCCTGCTGAATGGCTACTGAGCGGTTTGCAATGTCTGATTGCTGGGTGATATCTGAGTCCTTACGGACAAAGATGCTTCGCCAGGTAGAAGTGTATGGAGAAGAAAAGTGATAATCCTGAGCTCGTTCCACAGAAAAGGCCATGCCCTGAATGATGTCAAGCTTGCCTTCTTCCAGCCAGGAGCGTGCCAATGACCATTTGCTCAGGCGAAAGACCGGCTGCAAGCCCAGTTCTCGGGCGATCATCTTGCTCAATTCGACGTTCATACCATCCGGCTGACCTGCCTGATTGATGTATTCGTAGGGCGGGTATTCTGAATCCCCGCCTATGAATATCTTGTTTTGGACGTCATCCAAATCTGCCGAAAGTGTAAGGCAGAACATTATAAAGAGCAGCAAACAAGTTTTTTTCAACTATAAACTCCTAAAGATACTAATTTGTCAGATAAACCCGCATATCAAGTGTCTTCTTCAATCTTCCCGGATTTTACAGCATCCGCAGCCTGGACTCTGAATAGTCCTGCTTTCATCGCCGACAGGCAGACGCATCTATCACCCTAAAGCAAAAACC
>CAZWUD010000049.1:0-8459 GCA_964637055.1 uncultured Candidatus Cloacimonadota bacterium | reverse complement strand
AAATGGTGCACACCTATTCGCTGATGCATGACGACTTGCCGGATATCGATGATGATGACTATCGTCGGGGCAAAAAGTCCTGCCACACCGTATTTGACGAGGGAGTCGCGCTTTTGGCGGGAGATTCTCTATTGCTCAACGCCTTTGAGCTGATCACTTATGCCGAGCTCAATGACAAACTGAAGGTTCAATTTGTGCGCGAGCTTGCCCATGAGGCCGGCATCCATGGAATGATCGGCGGGCAGATGGTGGATATCGAATCCGAAGGCAAAAAGGTGGATAAAAAGACTTTGCACTATATTCATGAGAATAAAACCGCGAAATTGATCAAGCTCAGCCTGCGTTTTGGCGCTATGGGCGCAAAGGCTCCGGCCAAAGACCTGGCCCTCATTGAGGATTACGGCAGCAAGATCGGCATGGCATTTCAGATAGTTGACGACCTTCTGGATATCGAAGGCAGCCAAAGCAAACTGGGCAAAAGCATCGGCAAAGACGAGATCCAGGGCAAGGCCACTTTCCCCTCCGTTTACGGCATCGAAAAAAGCCGTCAGATGGCCATTGATCTCACCGAGCAAGCCAAAGCCAGCCTTGCCGTTTTGGGCGATAGAAGCGCCAAGATGAGAGTGTTGGCCGATTTTTTACTGAATCGTAAATCATGAAGCTGGCCTATCAAAAGCTGAAGGATAATGCCCAAATGCCACGCCGCATGAGTGTTGGGGCGGCCGGTTATGATCTTTTTGCCTGTCTGGAGGAAGAGCTTGTGCTAATGCCCGGGCAACGCCTGGGGGTACCCACCGGCATCGCAATTTCCCTGCCGGAGGGCTATGAAGCACAGGTGAGGCCACGCAGTGGGCTGGCTCTGAAGCTGGGTCTGGGCGTCTTGAATAGTCCCGGCACCATTGATAGTGACTATCGGGGAGAGATCCGCGTGATTTTGATAAATCTGGGAGAAGAGGCCATCTCTATCAAACCGGAAATGCGCATTGCCCAATTGGTCTTCAGCAAAGTGGAAAGCATGGATTTTTACCACAGCGAAAAGCTGGATGATACTCAAAGGTCCACTGGCGGCTTTGGTCACAGCGGCATCTGACAAAGGAAGAAATATGAAAGATATAATCGATAAAATAAACGCACTGAAGAAAGAGAAAAACGCCACGATTCTGGCGCATAATTACCAAGCGGTTGAGATCCAGGATCTGGCCGACTACTGCGGAGATTCACTTCAATTGGCCATGCTTTCAGCCGAGATCAAGAGCGAGATCATCGTCTTTTGCGGAGTCAAATTTATGGCCGAGACCGCAGCCATCCTCAATCCTGAGGCGCGCATCCTGCTCCCGGTCAAAGATGCCGGTTGCCCCATGGCGGATATGATCACCGGCGAGCAATTGCGAAAATTTAAAAGCCAACATCCCGGCAGCACTGTGGTCTGCTATGTAAATAGCACCGTGGAGGTCAAAGCAGAGAGCGATATCTGCTGCACTTCATCCAATACGGTAAAGGTCATGAATTCCGTAGATCCAAATAGCACCATCCTCTTTGTCCCGGACCGCAATCTGGGAAGCTGGGCTGCCGGCCAGAGCGGACGTAAGGTCATCACCTGGGACGGCTATTGCCCCACCCATCAATGGGGATTTAGCGAAGAAGATGTCAGGAAGATGCGGGCTGACTATCCCGGACACAAGCTTTTGGTGCATCCTGAATGCGATCCCCAGATCGTCAGGCATGCAGATGAGGTGATGAGCACCGGAGGGATGATGCGCTATGTGGAAAGCGGGGACAGGGTCATCATCGCCACAGAGACCGGACTGACTAACTATCTGAAGCATCTTTATCCAAAGAAGAGTATAGTCAACCTCTCACCCAGGGCGATATGCCAAAACATGAAGAAAACCCATCTCAGAGACGTTTTGGCTGCATTGGAAGAGGAGCAGCATCATATCGTCGTGGATCCACAAATAGCCCGTAAGGCCAAAAGTAGCATCGACCGCATGCTTGAACTATCCTGAGATAGCTGATGACCGGTTACCGGCCTTTGACTCTGCCTTTTAAGGATCTGGTGATCTATCAGGATAGCTCCGCTCAAGGGGTATCGCTGGCTTCTCAATTGCTCTTTGATGCGGCTACGGAGGAATTTGGCGATCAAAAGATGAGGGTTTTGGAACTGGGCAGTGGCTGTGGAATCGTGAGCATCATGTGCGCTTTGGCGCGTCCCAATTGGCAGATCACGGGGATCGAGATTCAAGAAGAACTGGTGAAGCTGGCCCAAAGCAATGCCCGGCTCTGCGAGGTGGAGATAGACTTTTTGAGCCAGGATATCAAGAAGCATGAGGGCAGCTATGATCTGATCCTGGGCAATCCTCCCTGGCGTAAGGCGGATAGCGGAATGATGAGCGAAAATCCGGCTCGCAATCTCAGCCGTTTTGAGATCTCCTGCACTTTGGAAGATGTGGTGGCGGCGGTAAAACGCTGTCTGACTCCGGGCGCCACGGGCATCTTGCTCTATCCCCGGGAGCGCAATCAGGATCTCTATACAGCGGCAGAAAATACTTTGCTTGACATAAAAAAGCAAGAGATACATATTGCTAGAGAGCCGTATTTTGCGAGCTTTTTGGAAGATAGGAAAGAAAGATGAAGATGAGATTTTTCCTGATCATTCTGCTCCTGAGCATTTTATTGGGAGCATGGATGTATTTGGCACATGAGCATGGCGCTGCCGTGCAAGAGAGTTATGACGAACTGTCCCGCCTGCCCATCTATGCTTATGTGGCGGATAGCACGCGGGTGCGCATCATCATGGATGGTCTGGCAAATGTGCCGGCACTGGCCACGGTCGAGCATGAAAGGGGCTTTCAGGCCGCAATGGAGCTGATCGGCAATTACAATCTGGATCTGAGCGACGAGATGATCGCCGACTATGATTTCCCGGATATCATCAGCATCACTTTTGAGCCCAGATGGGAAGCTGTCCGGAGTAAAACCAGAGTGATGGATATACTTATGTCTCAACTGGATGAGGTGGATATCGACAGCCAAAGTGCGGCATTTTCCAAGATCGTGTCGCGCCTGGACAGGCTCAGGATGCGGGAATTGGTCTTCAGCGCTTTTGCCTTCATCATGAGCTTGATGCTTTTTGTTTCATACCGACTGAGTCACGAAATGAGCCGTTATCTGAAAGAAAAGCAAAATCTGGACAATGCGGTCGATTTGATCAGGCAGAAGCGTGGCATTCGGATTCGCAGCCGGGTGATGCTGATTGTGCCTGTGGCCTTGGTGACTACCCTGTATTACATGGGCGTATTTCTGGATCTCTGGGGCAATCTGGCTGCGTGGTGGACCTTTGCCCTGATGGCTCTATTGAGCCTGATCGCCGGTCTGATAAACCGGATCAAGCTTCAATCCATCCAGCACGACGCGGCTTTAAATGCGGTCGAGCTGGTCCCCAAAGCTGACGCTGAAGAGGAGGATATTCATGCGTAGACATATACCCAATGCCATGACCATATCACGGTTTTTGATCGTGCCCCTGTTTTTCTATGCGGTTTTTATCGATAAAAGCGGTTCAAATGCATATTATGCCCTGTTTTTCTTTGTGATAGCCTCACTCACGGACTATATTGACGGCACTTTGGCTCGCCAATGGAATGTAGTGAGTGACTTTGGCAAGATCATGGACCCTCTGGCGGATAAGCTGCTGGTGCTCACGGCTCTGGCAGGGTTGGTCTGGATGCCGCCCTTCCGACTCAGTCCGGTGATCTTTTTTGTGATATTCTTTCGGGAAGCCGGCATCACCCTGCTACGTGAGGTCTATCAGCGCAAAGGGATAGTGGTGGCGGCGGATAATCTGGGCAAACTCAAGACCGTGATGCAGATGCTGGGCATCATCGCCGCTCTGGCGGCCTGGGCCTTTTTGCCCGAAATCACCCCAAAGATCAGACTGGGCTTTGGCCTGTGGTTCTGGTTTGTAGTCCTGATTACGCTGATCAGCGGATTTAACTATATCAAGGTTCTTTTACCGGGGAGGAAAGATGCGAAATAGAACTATTTTGCTCCTGATACTTGCCTTGCTGATTCTCTTTGGCTGCAATTCGGCGGACAAGAAAAACGCACGCTACACGAGGTTTGACTCTTTGATAGATCACGGCAAACCCCTGTCACTGGGGGATGAGCGTGATGTCTATGTCTTTGCGGATCATGCCAATTGGCAGAAACTCAAGCCCTTTGTGCAGAGTAGTATCGAGCGCGAGATCGTGCTGGTCTATCCGGAAAAGTATTTCCGACTGGTTTTGGCAGATATCTCACAGCTCAAGGAGCACAGCCGCCATCCCAATCTGCTCTTTATCGGAGATCTGGAGTCGGGAGGCCCGGTATCAAAACACATGCAAAGCAGCCTGGCCCCGGATTTTATCCAGCGTGTAAAGCAGAGCGGGGGCGATCTCTTTGTGGCCAAAAACTTTGCCAGCAAGGATCAGCTCACCATGTATCTGATGGGTGATAGTAAGATGAATCTGGAAAAGATCGGGGCTATTCAAAGCGATAAAATCTTTGAAATCCTGAGCCAGCGTTATGTCCAGAGACTGGGCTATCAGGCCTATCAACAGCCGGTGATCCAGGATAGCTTTTTTGAGCCCTATCCCTTTGAACTGAAGATTCCCAATAACTTCGTTCTTTATTCCAATGACAAAGTGGGCAGATTCCTTTCCCTGATCTACCGGGCTCGCATGACAAATCGGGAGATTCCGGATAAATACATCAGCGTGTACCATGAGAATATGCCCGAAAACGTGATTGACCACCAGTGGTTGATCACCAAAAGGCAGGAATTGGGGCAAAAGTATTTTGAGGGCGATGTCTTTGATGAAGAGATCATCCGCAAGGAAGTGGCCCGGCTGGGTGAATATGATGCCATGCGCATTGTGGGCGCCTGGAAAAACGAGACACACCTGATCGGCGGAGCCTTTCAGAGTTATGCATTTTGGCATGAAGGCAAAGCCTATATCGTGGACAATATCGTCTATTTCCCTGCGGGAGATAAATTGCCTATACTGATGGAGCTCTACGTCATCTCTTCCAGTATCAAGATCAAATGAGAGCCCATCTGAGCCTCTGTCTGGCCATCTTGCTGCTCTTGGGAGCATGCGCCACGGTGCCGGAATCTGCACCGGAAGCGGCTCTGCCTCAGACGGATAATTCCCGTCCCAATACGGCATCACTGTATTTCTTTTTGACCGGTAGCTATCTGTATTATACGGGAGACTTTCCCACTGCGGATCAGGTCTTGAATCTCGCTTTGGCGCAAGATCCCTCCAGCCCGCAGATCCGCAAGATGCTCTTTGTCAATAGCGCTCGCTGGTATAGCCTGGCGCAGGATGAGGCTTCAGAACAAACTGTGCGGCAGATGCTTGTCCTGGCGCGCAAGTCCTATGACTTTGATGAAGAGATGTTGGTTTCGGCCTATATCTCCTATCGACATCTGCAGGATAGAGAAGGGGAGGCCTGGGCCTTGAAGCGGCTTCTAAATGAGCATCCCAAAGCCCAGGTTTACATCTGGGAATACCTTTGGCAGATTGATTCTGGGGGCAAGCCGGATTTCACGCTTTTGGAAAAAGCCTTGAGCGCTGAGCGCAATATCCCCCAGGTTGACTATCTGGTGGCCAGCCTCTATAGCCAACACAAGCCACAGCGGGCCATCCAGATCCTGGAGGCCTCCGAGCGCAGTTTGGCCGGAGACCAACAGCTTCTCATGCTATACTTGAATCAGGGGCGTCAGGCTGACTTGCGTAAGCATTTCTCCTGTTACGAATATCCCGAAGACAAGACAAAGATCAGCGACTATCTGCTCTTGCTGCATGAAAATGGCCTTTCCGACATAGCGCTGGAGCATCTGGAGCAGATCCTGGCCAGCCGGGATGCTTATCTGCTGGAGGTGATCTGCTATATCGCTTTTATGAGTGGGGACCTGGACACTTTAAATGAGCTGAAAGGGCATCTGCAAGCTCAGCTTCCCGCCCCCTCGGAAGACAGCAAGACCGTGAGCATATTGCTGATGCAGGCTCTGAACGATCCAGCTTTTGAGCTTCCGCTGGATCTGATGGATAGGATTAACGGGCTGCAGGATCTGATCCAGGCTACCTATCTGTATGTCTCACAAGATAGATACGCATCAGACAGAGAGGAGGACTTTCAGAGTGCTTTCAGGGACTTGCATCAGGCCGTTGATAGGCTCATGCCGCCCTCGCTGATAAAAAGCTTTTTGCTGGATCACAGCGCGTCTTTGGCCAATATATATGACGCTGGCTCACAGACTGCGGTCGCTCTGGCCGAAGACATGATCAAAAGAGGTCTCGGCGACAGGGAGGATGTTTATCTCCTGCTGGATTATTATCAAACTGCGGGGGATCAAGACAAGCAACTCTGGCTCTTGAGGCAGTCTCATCAGCGGTTTCCCAATGACCCCATGATCATGAACAACCTCGGCTATATCCTGCTGGATGATCCGGACTCTTTGCCTGAGGCGGAGCGCCTGATCACAGAAGCTCTGCGCCGGGAACCGGAGAGTGTCAACATGATCGACTCCATGGCCTGGCTGCGTTACCGGCAGGCTAAATATGATGCGGCCTACAGCTATCTGCCCCGAATGCTGAATTCCGAAGAGCAGAGCGCTGAATTGCTCTATCACGCGGGGATGATTGCCCTCTCTTTGGGACATGAAGACGAGGCGATCGGATACTTTAAGTCTGCGCTGGATTTGCCCGATGACGCTGACTTTCATGAACGATGCCGCAGGGAGCTTGAAGGGCTTGAACAGCGAGGTGGAGAAGGCCGATGATTCGCTGCGAGGGGCTGGTTTGCGGCTATCCCGATGTGGAAGTGCTGCACGGAGTGAATCTAAGGCTGCCAGCCAGCGGATTCACCGCAATTTTGGGCCCTAATGGTGCTGGTAAATCCACCCTGCTTTACGCTTTGATGGGATATCTGAAGGCCCAAAAAGGGCGCATCCTGATCGGGGATCGTGATGTGAAAGAATTCAAGCAGTCCGAATTGGCAAAGATCATTGCCTACATTCCCCAGGAAATACACAGTGAATTTGACTACAGCGTGCTGGATACAGTGCTGATGGGGCGCTATCCCTTCATGGATTTTATGGGCTCATATACCCAGGAAGATGTAGATGCCGCCGAAAAGTCCCTGCGTCTCTTGAAGCTCTGGGATTTTCGCGATCGCTATGTGCGCCAGCTCAGTGGCGGTGAAAAGCAGCGGGTCTATATCGCCCGGGCTTTGGTGCAGGAAACCACATATATCTTTTTGGATGAGAGTCTTTCAGAACTGGATATCAACTATCAACTGGAGATCATGCGCCTGCTAAAGAAAATCAGCCAGGAGCAGGCCAAAAGCATAGTCCTGATCTCTCACAATATCAATCTCTCTGCAAACTACGCCGACCGCATGATCTTTCTCAAAGAGGGACTGGTGCTGGATAGCGGCTCCGTGCCCGAGCTGATGCAGTCTGAAAAGCTGAGCGAACTCTTTTCCGTCCCGCTGCAGACAGAAATAAACCCCATCACCAAGACCCCCAATATCATATATCCGTGAGTAAACCATGAAATATGCCCTGATCGCCGCCCTCATCGTCATCATCCTGCTCTCCATATTCACCTGTCCCCAAAAAAGCGGCATTGCCACCGAAGACTACCCCGTCGTCCGCGTCGTGGATGGCGATACCTTCATTGCCAAAATCGATGGCGAAGACCAGCGCATCCGCCTGATCGGTGTCGATACTCCGGAATCCGTGCATCCCAATAAGGAAGTGGAGTATTTTGCTCTGGAGGCCAGCGCTTTTTTGAAGAATATGCTGGAGGGTGAGCGCGTCTTTTTCCAATATGACCAAAATAGCGCCGCCACAAACCACAAAGACCGCTATGGCCGCATCCTGGCTTATGCCTACCGCTCCAGCGATTCCCTCTTTGTGAATGCCGAGATCATTCGCCAGGGGTATGGCCATGCCTACACCAGCTTTCCCTTCAGTCTGCAAGAGGACTTTTTGAAGCTGGAGCGCGATGCCCGCACGCAAAAGCTGGGTCTTTGGGCGGAGATGGAGGAGCTTCCTGCGCTCGGTGACAGCATGGTGTTTTACAATCCCGGCAGCAAGAAATACCATCGGGAGGACTGCCGCTATAGCACGGATAAATCCCTTCAGATCCACATCGAGGAAGCCCTGGCCAAAGATCTGGAGCCTTGTAAGGTCTGCAAACCCTGAGCCCGGGCCGGCGGAAGCGCGGCCTATCTGAGCCGAACTAAATCCTCATAAGCAAAGGGGAAAGACTTTGCCAGAGAGCTGGTGTCGTCTATCTCCACCGAGGGGAAACGGGATTTTAGCAGGCTGAAGGCCATCACCAGGCGGTGGTCATTTTGGGCGTCGAGGGTGAGCTCTAAAGGGCTGCCCTGATAGGGGAATATCTTCA
>CAZWUD010000048.1:0-8490 GCA_964637055.1 uncultured Candidatus Cloacimonadota bacterium | reverse complement strand
AAAAAGCTGAATAAGCGGAGGATATATGCAATACGACGAAAAACGCCTTACCCGCATAGTTGCCACAGACTGTGGCAGCACCACGACCAAGGCGATCTTGATCGAGTATGTGGACGGAGAATACCGTCAGACTATCCGTGGTGAAGCTCCCACCACTGTGGAAGCTCCCCTGAATGACGTAACCAAAGGGGTGATAAACTCCACCAATGAATTGGAAGAGCTTGCCCGTCTCAAGTATAACAATCCCAATATCAAATTCATGAAAGATGACAAATTCATCATTCCGCGCAAGGGTGATGTCGGTGTGGACGCCTATGTCTCCACATCATCCGCTGGCGGTGGCTTGCAGATGATGGTGACAGGGGTGGTAGCATCCATGACCGGCGAGAGCGCTGAGCGTGCCGCATTGGGCGCCGGAGCTATCGTGATGGACCTGATCGCCAGCAATGACAAGCGCATGAACCACGAAAAGATCGAGCGCATACGCCATCTGCGTCCGGACATGATCCTCATGGCCGGTGGTGAAGACGGCGGCACCATCAAGCATGTGGTAGAAATGGCTGAGCTTGTTTCCGGTGCGGATCCCAAGCCGCGTCTGGGTCGGGAATATAAACTACCGGTGATCTTTGCCGGCAACAAAGAAGCTGTGGACGAGGTCAAAAATACTTTGTCTGAAAAGGTTGGCCTGATAGTGACCGACAATCTACGCCCCAAACTTGAGACCGAAAACCTGGGTCCTGCCCGTGATAAGATCCATGACATCTTTATGGAACACGTGATGCAACAAGCCCCGGGCTATAACAAGCTTATGGAATGGACGCAAGGTCCGGACCTTAAGAAAGTGCCGATCATGCCCACCCCGGCCGCTGTGGGGAACATCATGCAGACCATTGCCCAGAATGATAATATCGAAGTGGTCGGCGTGGATATAGGCGGCGCAACCACAGACATATTTAGTGTCTTTACCGAAGAGCATGTTTTCAACCGCACCGTGAGTGCAAACCTGGGTATGAGCTACAGCATTTCAAACGTGCTGGCCTCCAGTGGACTGGAAAACATCATGCGTTGGGTTCCTTTTGAAATCGACGAAAGTGAACTGCGCAATATGATCAAAAACAAGATGATCCGGCCCACCACTATTCCTTCTCTTTTGGAAGAGCTGGTGCTGGAGCAGGCCATTGCAAAAGAAGCCCTGCGTCTGGCTTTTGAACAGCACAAGGAATTTGCCAGCAGCCTGAAAGGGATGCAGCGTCAGCGTGACATCTCCGAAGCTTTCAGCCAATCAACCTCCGGGGCTTCGATCGTCAATATGATGACTCTTGACCTGCTGGTGGGCAGCGGCGGCGTGCTCTCTCACGCCCCCAGAAGAAACCAGACTGTGATGATGTTGATCGATTCCTTCCTGCCTGAAGGAATCACCCGCATGGCGGTGGACAGCATCTTCATGATGCCCCACCTGGGTGTGCTTTCTGAGATCAGCCCCAAAGCTGCCACGGAAGTTTTCCGCAAAGACTGCATGGTCTATCTCGGCACTTGCGTAGCCCCTGTGGGCAAAGGCAAATACGGCAAACCAGCCCTCACTGCAAAATTGGAACTGCCGGATGGCAACACATTTGAAGAGACCATCCCCTTTGGCGAAGTGCGCATGATTCCCTGCGGGATCGGTGAAGTAGCAAAAGCCACCCTCAAGACCCACGGCAGATTGATCCTCAATGCCGAAAAAGCCAAGGAACTGACAGTCGACCTGCATGGCGGCAATGTGGGTATCATTCTGGATACACGTGGCCGTCAGCCCTTCAGCCTGCCTGTTGACAATGCCGAACGCATCAAATACCTGAAGAAATGGATGCGCGAATTCAAAGCCTACCCTAAAGATATCTTGGTATAGGAGGAAAGAATGGGACAAGCATATTCTGCCGGATTAACCGTTACTGATAACATCATCTTACGCAAAGAAGGCATACTGCCTCTAAAAGGTCAGGTTCTGGTCACCAAAGGCACCAAGGTCAAAGGTGAAGATGTGGTGGCCGAAACCCTTTTGCCGGGAAAGGTCTTACCCTTCAACCTTGCAAACAAGCTGGGCGTGACGCCTTCTCAACTGGAAAAATATATCAAAATCAAAGCTGGTGACAAGATCACTCAAAAGACAATTCTGGCGGCAAATACCGGACTGTTTGGCACAGGCCTCTTCAAAAGCGAAGTCCGCTCGCCCATCGAAGGCGAGGTGGAAAACATCTCCGCCGTCACCGGACAGGTGCTGCTTCGCGAACCCAGAATCCCGGTGCAGGTAAAGGCCTTCATCGATGGTATCGTGACCGAAGTACGCCCCGAAGAAGGCGTGATTATCGAAAACAAGAGTGCCTATATCCAGGGCATTTTTGGCATCGGTGACGAGATCACCGGCGAGATCATGATGCTGGCCGACACCCCTGATGACGAGCTTGACGCCGGCAAGATCAATGAATCCTGCCGGGATAAGATCATCGTGGCCGGCTGCTTCGTGCCCTTCCATGTGATAGACATCGCCGCCAAACACGGAGTCAAAGGCATCATCACCGGCGGTATTGACGATCAGGACATCAAGAAGCTGCTCGGCTATGACATCGGTGTGGCCATCACAGGACACGAGAAGATCGGACTCACCATCGTCTGCACAGAGGGTTTTGGCAAGATCACTATGGCCAAAAAGACCTTTGATCTGCTAAAGAAATTTGACGGCAGCAGAGCCTCCGTGCATGGACACACACAGATCCGCGCCGGAGTGATCCGCCCGGAAATCATCATCCCCCTGGAATTTAAGGAAGATGAATTGATCTCCAAAGAAGCCACAATGCCGATGCTTGAGATCGGCACCACCGTCCGCATCATCCGTCAGCCCCATTTTGGCACGATCGCCAAAGTGACCGCTCTGCCTGAAGAGCTGACCAAAGTGGAATCCGAGACCCTGGTCCGCATCCTCGAAGCCAAACTTGAGGATGGCACCAAGATCCGCATCCCGCGTGCAAATGTGGAAGTAATCGAATCCTAAACTGCCATTCAGCATATAAATACAGGGCTGCTTCCAGATCGGAGACAGCCCTGTGGTTTGCAGTCATACCTTGCCACAGGCCCAGCCCAAAGCCTGCTCAGAAACCGAAAATGAGGTGGCCTCAGGCTTCTTTAGCCGAGCCATTCCCGATGGTTTGAACCAGGCTTCAAGTAGGGATCATCGCACGATCCTCGCCTGGGTGCAGCATGATCGTGGCTTGATCTTAGCTCAAAATTACTTTGAAAAGATATGAAAGCTTGGAGCTATATCTCCCCAGAGGGACATGAAAGACGGTCAAGGATATGATGGTGAACTATTTGCGCAGCAAGAGGTAGATAAAGAAGGGACAGCCGATGGCTGCGGTGATGACTCCCACGGGGAGCTCGATCCCGCTGAGATTTTTGGCCAGAAAATCTGCAGCTAAAAGGAAACTGGCGCCAAAGAGCAGGCTGCCGGGATAGATGCGCCTTTGATTTGAAAAGCCCAAAAGCCGCATGATGTGCGGAGTGATCAGCCCCACAAAGCCGATGATGCCGGCGTATGAAACCACGATGCCGATAATGAGTGAACTCACCACAAAGATCTGCCGCCTGAGTTTGTGGACATCAATGCCCACGCTGGCGGCATAGATGTCTCCGCCGCTCATGATATCCAATGCCCGGCTTTTGAGATATAGCCACAAGAGCAAAATCAGCACCAATACGCTCAGAATGAGGAAAAGACGGTATTCGCCAAAGCTGAAGATCCTGCCCAGATTGCCCATCAAGGTGTTGAGGATGAGCACGGTATCTTCTCGTCTGAGGTACATCATCAGGGAGATGCCGGAGGAGAAAAACATGCCCACTATGACCCCGGCGATGATCAATCTGCCGCGAACAAAAGCCCCGCGTTTTTGCGCCAATCTCCAGACCAGCAGCATGGTGAGAATAGCTCCGATGAATCCACCCAGTGGCATCAGCACGATCATTCCCAGGCTTGCAAAAAGGATGCTGCCAAAGGCCGATCCGGAAGAAATGCCGAGGACATAAGGCTCGGCCAGGGGATTGGCCAGCATGAGTTGATAGACGCTGCCCACTGCGGCCAGGCTCATTCCGGAGATCAGGGTGAGGATCAGGCGGGGGATGCGCACATGCCAGAGGATATTGCTATTTGGATTTCCCCAAAAGAGATAGAGCAAGATCAGTGCAAGGCTGCCCAGGGCGATCAGAAAGATCAAAAAGTTCTTTTTCATTGCTGTGAATCTTGCCAGACCTGATAGATCTCGGCCAATCTGTGCATCCCGTCGATGCTGCGCGGTCCGGCTCGCTGGATCAGATCAGGATCGATATCCTCTTCAAAGAAGATCATGCGGTTTTTGATCGCCGGCAGATCAGTCCAGCCTTTGCGGGAAACGATGTTTTCCAGGCTGTCGCGGGAATAGCAGATCATGATGTCTGCCCCGGACGAGATCACGTCTTCGGCTTTGACACGGGCATAGTCGCGTTCCAGAGTCTCAAAGACGTTGTCCCCGCCGGCTGTTTCGATCAGCTCGCCCACAAAGGAATTGTCCGCCACGCTCATCAAAGGGTCGCGGTAGATCTCCAGATATACTTTGGGAGTTTGAAAGCGCTCGCCATTGGCTTTGATGACGGCGATTTGGGCGGAGAGTGAATCTACCAGGGTCCGTGCCTCGGTGTCCCGGTCGATGATCTCGCCGATCTGGAGGATCACTTCCAGCATCTCATTGATGCTGCGAGGATAGGCGGTCTCCACCCGGAAGCCCAGTTTGCGCAGGTCCAGCGTGATGGCTTCCTGCTCCAAAGCGCTGGCAAAAACGATGTCAGGATCCAGGTTCATGATCTTTTCCATCTTGATAGCACCAAAATCACCCACCACTTCTTTGCCCTTCAGCCCGGGGAGATAGCTGCATTCCTCGGTGATCCCGATGATCTCATCCGAGGCATCCAAAGCGTTGATGATTTCGGCCAGTTCGGGGGAAAGTACCACATAGCGGTGTCCGGGTTCAGCAGGCTCTTCCTTGCAGGAGATTAGCAAGAAGCAAGCGCTCAAAAGGATCAGGAAGTAAAGGCGGAGTCTCATAAAACCTCATTTATCATCTAAAATACGGCTACCATGAGCCTCGAGAGGAGGATTCTGTCAAGCGCAAATCTCGAAGGGCTTGGGCTGAGGGGTTTCAAGGCGACCAGGCTGGCCGGGCATGATCCGCAGTCGGCTAAAGTCGTGGCTTCCACAAAAAAGCCGCTATATGTCCAGCATCACATATTGGGTTTCAATGCGGTAGTCCTGCAAGACGGGGAGGCTCTTCAGGGCTTCTCTATAGATCTCAAGCTGATCCTTTTCATGCACCCCTCCGGTCTTGTAGTCCACGATTAAAGCCTGCTTTTGAGAGCTGTTCAGCATGAGCCGGTCCAGGCGGTATGACTGCACTTCAAATTCGTTGTAGATCCTGTCATAATCAGCACTGAAGAGGTAGCTGTGCTCGCCGGTGAGCTCTTGCAATCTGGCAAAGAGAGAGTTCAGCCGATTCAGGGGCAAGAGCGAGCCATAGCGCTTGATGCTCTGGCGGCGGGCATTGGCGTGCTCATCCGGCAGATCGCGCTTGATAAAGCTCAGATAATAGTGGGCGATATCACCCCAAAGTGCTTGCCGCCTCTGTAGATAGACCTCTTTGTAGGAGATCCCCTCCGGCTGCTCGGGGCTCTGGATCTCATCCCAATCCAGCTCTTTGTATCTGGCGATCGAGAGTGGGGCTGTGATCTCCGGGTCATCAGGTATTTGCACAGGTTTTGTTTCCTCGTCTCTGCGACCTTTTGTGATGCGCTTGATGCCGTGTGTATCTGCATCTGTGGCAAGGAAGTATCTGCTGCAGGCATCGGCCAGAATCTGGGGGAGTTTGGCACTGTCACTGTCCGCTTTATCGGCAAAGTAAACCGGCCAGGGCTTGCTGCTATTATAGGAAAAATAGATGTGCAGATCCTGCCGGGCACGGGTGAAGGCCACATATAGGGTATTCAGCTCTTCCAGGAGCTCTGCCTTTTCTTTGGCGGCCCAGAGCGGGGCCATCGGGGAGTGGGGCAGCAGCTTTTTATAGTGATAGGTCAGGGCGTATGCAGCCAGCTGCCGGTAGGTCTTGTCCGTATATTGTAATGCCCAGTACAGCCCGTCGCTCACGTCGCCTCCTCCGCCCATGTCATAAAAGACAAAGACGCGGTCAAATTGGAGGCCTTTGGACTTGTGAATGGAGAGTAGCTGGATGCCGGCGTTGTTTTCCACGCTCACCTGGGTGAAGTCTTCCTGGCGGATATTATCCTGGACATAATCCAGGAAGTCAGGGATGGAAAGCTCTGCCTCGGCTCTGTTTAGCTCCCAATCCCGGCAGATCTTCAGAAATGACTGCAAATTCAAATAGTCACGCTCAGGAGTAGCGTCGGCATCAATCGGGCAGAGCTCAAGGATCTTTAGCAAAGCGGGATATGGGGCTGAGCTGCTCTGGGATTCTGCCAGATCAAAAAAGCTCTGCAGCTCGGGCATATCCTGCAAATCAAAGGGCGTCTCTTCTTTGTCTGGTTTCTTGCCTTCTTCATAAGCGGAGATCTTGTCCACCAAAGCCTTGAGCATGGTGCTCGGCATCAGCAGATAGTCCGAGCGCAAAAAGGCCAGCAGGTCCAGCCAATCGCCATAGGAGACGTATCTCAGCCAGTTCATTAGGGGCGCTATCAGATGGTGATCCGTGATGGGGGCATTGGGTTGGAAGACGGGGTTTTTCTGGTGCTCTTCCAGGATCAATTGCAGCTCTGCCAATTGGGAATTTGTGCGGCAGAGGATGGCGATGGACTGGGAGTCCTTGTCTTTGATGGCGGGGAGTATCATGTGCTTTACAAAGTCGTAGTAGATATTGGGCTTTTCTCCCTTTTGGGCGCTGTATCCCATGCACTTAAATTCGATGTTGCTCTGCAGATCACCCAAAGCGGAGCTCACCTGGGGGTATTGCCAGTCCATATCTCTGTCTTTCAGATAACTATGTAGTCCTTGGTCGCTGAAGATCAGGTTGATAAAGTCCATCATATCCTGACCTACCCGCCAGGATTCATCGAGCTGCTCGATCTTGACCTCTCCCAAAGAGGGGATGATATCTCTGAGATTGAGCAGCAGATCCCTCTCGCCGCCACGCCAGCCAAAGATGGATTGCTTTTCATCACCCACGACCACCACACCGCCATAATCTTTGGAGCCATAACCGGCGCTCAGCTCCTCCATGATCGGCAGGAGGATCTTGAATTGCAAAAGCGAGGTGTCCTGAAATTCATCGATGAGGATGAAGCGGCTGCGATGGCTGAGGAAGGCGTAAAACTCGGTGGCATCACTGGCGTCTTCCAGATTAAAGAGCGGTGGATCGGGGCTGAAAAGTGCTTCAAATGTGAACCAGGTGATGTCCTGATAGCTCATATTCTTATAGCGGTAGATCAGCTTGTCATATTCTTCCAAAACGATCTTCCAGAGTGCGCGGATCTCGTCCTGTTCGGGCAGAAAGTAGTCCAGATAGAGGCGTTCGCCCACGGCCTGCATCACCACGCTTTGCTGCTGGATGAGGCCGTCTTTGTGGGCTTTTGGGATCCTATTTCCATTGTAGATAGTCCCTTTGTCCATGATCTCCAAAAGCTCCATGGCATCTGAGGAACGCTCCAGCAAGCCGGCCGTCATCGAAAGTAGCTGGGCGGGATCCGTGACTTCCTCGGGCAAGAGATTGGTGAAGCCTTTCTTGAAGTATTGTGAGTAGGCGGCTTTAGCCTTGCTCTGGCAGATATCAAAGATGCTACTTGCCAGCAGGGAAAATTCTGCGCCGAAGTCGTATTGGGACTCGGGCTTTGCGGAACTGCCAGGACTGCTGGCCTTCTGGGTGAGGTAGTAAATCCAGCGGTTTTGGATCAGGCTCTGGAAGAATGCCGCGTAATCGTCCAGGCTGCGCTGCACATTGCGGGAGAGTAGCTTGTCCACCCGCTTGCGGAATTCGGGCTTCATCAGGTGGTTCATCAGGTAGGGCAAGCGCTTTTTTTCAGCATCGTTCTCCAATTCATAGCGGTCGATTGAGCGCAGGGGGCGGACGATATTGCGGAAGATGCTGCCGATATAGCTATCGATGGTCATCACCTGGAGCTGGCGCTGATCGGCCTGGATCACGGCCAGAGCGCTGCGGAGCTTGCCCTCTTCCCTGGGGCTGAGCTCGGTGGAGGGGCCCGGGATGTGTTTGCGGATGCTGGAGAGCAGCCCTTCATCCTCCTTGTCAATCAAGGCTCTTAGGTGGTCATAGATGCGCTCACGGATCTCGGCGGTGGCTTTGCGGGTGAAGGTGAGTACCAGCACGCTATCCAGGCTAAATTCCGGATATTCTCCAAAGTATTTGAGGATCAGGCTGATGTATTCCAGGGAGAGGCGGTAGGTCTTGCCGGTTCCCGCACTGGCAG
>CAZWUD010000047.1:0-8558 GCA_964637055.1 uncultured Candidatus Cloacimonadota bacterium | reverse complement strand
GCGGGCACGTGCATGGCTTTACAAAATATCTGACAGCCGATGAAAGCGGTTTTTACTATAGCACTGTTTACAGCTTTCCCTACGATCTGCGGAAGAAAAACTATGATTTCCAAGATGTTTTTGAACAAGAGTGCTTCAACAGGAGCTTACTGGCAGCGGTCAGAGTGGGGACTGATGCCTTTATCGGTATAGACAGTAGCTTGAATCATTTTGTCTTCGACAGTTCAGGAAATCCAGAATGGCCCGAGGATAGCGAGCTTTTTGATGCTCCCTTTAAAGAGCCAAGCATGATTGCAATCGGGGAAAATGCCTATGTGAATTGGACAAATAAATCAAAGACGGCAGTATATCTGCAAAAGCTCGATAGCTCCCTGGTTGGGGTGGATGATCCGGTCCAGGCTTCTTCCCTGATAACTCTTGAAGCAGCCTATCCCAATCCTTTCAAGGCCTACATTTTCGTGGAGCTGAATGCCAAAGAAGATGCAAAGGTGAAGATCGGAATCTATAATATGCGCGGCCAATTGGTGCGCAGGATCCCCGGGCTGAACCTGAGCAAAGGGGTAAGTCAGATCACTTGGGATGGTCTGGATGAGTACAATAAAGCCGTGGCAAGCGGGATTTATTTGTGGAGGATAGAGGCTGAGGGAGAAAAGCCAATCAGCTTCAAGACCATCAGAGTAAAATAAAGAGGCAGGATACTGTCAGGCGGATTTGCTTGACAAAAGCGCAGACCAATGAGCCCATGATCTTTATGGAAAATAAAGAGCGCTATCTGACCTTGGATGCAGAGCATCCCCTGGTCTGCACAGACAGGGTTTACGACGAGATGATCCTCTACAATCTGGCTGAGGAGGATCGGGGTCTGCTCTTTTCTGATTTCAGCCGGCTGACCGGTAAAAAAATTGACGAAGAGAGCAGCCTGACGGCGCTGTCCGGGGGGCAAAAGGTGATCCTGATGGTGCTGCTGGCTCTATATTCTCCCGCCCGCGCCATCCGCTTTGAAAATCTCAGTCACAATCTGGATGCTGAAAAAGACCGGGCTTTGCGGAGCTTGATCGCAGCCAGCGACAAAGATATTCTGCTGGGGGATCCCTCATGATCAGGATCGCTGCAGGCAGCCGGGAAGTGTGGCCGGGATTCACCTTACAGATCGCCCGGGAGCTGCGCTTTGAAGTCGGGGAGTTTTACCATTTAAGTGGTCCCAATGGCAGCGGAAAAAGCAGCTTTATCCACCGGATCCTGCTTTCTGAGCTTCGTGATCGCAAGGATCTGTATGTGATCTCTGTCCAGCAGCAACTCTACATGCAACTCTATGCCTTGCGGGCTCAGGCGGCGATATTTCGACCCGGTTTTGCCCTGCGCAATGAGCAGGATCTCTGGGGATATCTCTGGGATGATCTAAATGCCCAGGCAGATGAACTTCCGGTGCTGGTGATCGCGGATGAAGCTTTCAAGCTGGACTTGCCCGAAGAGCTTCAGCGGCCGTGCTGTGTGATCTACAGTTCTCATCGCTACCACCTGGACGATGCCAAAAGCATCCGGTTTGAACAGCTTGACGCTAATCGGACGGTGATCCATGGCTAAGCTGATCATTGCGAGTCTGGTGTTCATAGTTTATTGTGTCTTGTTTGGCATATTCTGGCTTCAGGATCTGAGCTTGCAATTGGCGGCTATGCTGCTGAGCATCGTGATCTCATGCATCCGGCCCGGCTGGCGCAGCACGCGTAAAAATCTGCTCATGCTCAGCCCCTTTGTGGGCATGCTGATGGTGGTCTATGGGGTCTTCATCCTCTTGGGGATCAGCCCCGGGGAGACTTCCGCTCTGAGCTATTGGGTTTCATACGGCCTGCCCAGAGCGATGCTATTGGTCAGCACTTTGATGGTCTTTCGGATCTGCTTCTCTTTTGTGAATATAGACGATCTGATCCGTTCCCCGCTGAGTATTCACCGCTTGAAATACCTGATTTTGGGTAAGATTCTTTACTCGGCGGCCTTCCATTCTTTTCGCGAGCTCAGACAGTGGCAGGACCTCAGCCCCGGGATGCGCAAGGCTCCGGGGACTTATCGCGAGCGCTTTCAAAGAAACCTGGCTGCCACATTGGCGCTGGTGCTATACACCCTGGCCGAAGCACAAAACAAGGGTCAGAGAATCGATGATCTGATCCTGCATTGCCATAAGGAGGAAAGATGAAATGGTATCTCACGGTTGGTTTCACCATACTGGTGATGGTGACCACGCTCTTGATCCGCATACCGATTCCGGGAGGCGGTTACTTCAATTTCGGCGACGTGGTAATAGTCTTTTGTGGGCTATATGCCGGTCGCAAGAACGCTATGATTGCCGGCGGCATCGGCTCGGCATTGGCGGATCTGATCGGGTTCCCGATCTTTGCGCCGATCACCCTGGTCGCTAAGGGACTTTTGGGATATTTTGCCGGATTGGGCAAGGGCGGTCAGGGCTGGAAGAAAAACCTCTGGCTGGTTTTTGGCGGCCTGGTGATGGTGATCGTCTATTTTGTCGGCACCTGGATCATGCCCGCATTTGGCAAAGCCGCGGCGGTTGCAGATCTCGGTCCCAATCTCATCCAGGCTGCGTTGGGCATGATTGGCGGCAGATTGCTTTATGGAGCATATTCAAAGATAGAGCCAGTATCCTGACCGATAATCAGCGCTGAAGGCAAAAAGAGCTCTTGGTTAAAGCACAAAACGGGATAACTTGTAATATAGATGCAAGATAAATAGCAAGGTGGATAATATGGCGATACCATTTAACATGAAGCGCATGAAAGAAACAGAATTGCGCTATCCTCAACGCTTTGCCAACATGCAGCAAAGAGACTACGGGCTAATCTTCTTTAACGAAGGTAACAAAGCTTCGCTGGAGAGTAATCATGCCGTGATCACTGACCACATTGGGCTGGAAAGCTCAATCCGCGATATCCAGTCCTTTTACAAAAGCAAAGGCATCAATCCCTGCATCTTTTCATCACTCAGCCCCGGTGAATTGGACAAAATACAGGGATCTCTGCAAAATCACGACTTTATGGTCAAGATGAAGAACGACGAGTATTTTCTTCACGACCATGAAAGCAGCCTACGCCCAGCGGAAGATTTGCAGATCCGCCGCATCAAAAATCTGGATATTGACATCATGGAAACCATTGCGCTGGAATATGGCGGGGATTGGACTATCAAGGTGGTCGAGCGTCATCTTTTGCACCCGTCCTATCATCTGCTGGCGGGTTTTCAAGGTGAAGAATTGGCCGCATTGGCCTCGGTGAGTATCTATGCCGGATATTCGCGAGTATCAGATATCTTTACCAGAGCGAAATTCCGCGGCAGAGGCTACGGGGGTGCGATGATCCACTTTCTGGTGAACTACCACAGGCAGATTAGTCAGAATCATCTTTACCTCATTTCTGACCATACTGAGACCACCAGAATCATCCAAAAAGGAGGCTTTACGCTGCTGGCGCGCGATTTTCAGCCCTGGCTTGCAAAAAAGCAGCTCTAAAAGGGATTATTTTCTCTTTTCCACTACCTGCCTGGGGATCTGATAAGGGAGCCTGGCCAGAAGCTCGTAATTTATCATATTACTGAGCTCGGAGAAAGATGCGACCGATATCTGCAGATCTCCCTGCCTGCCGATCAGCACCACTTCGTCTCCGGATTTGACCGAGGGCAGATGGGTCACATTTACCATAAACATGTTCATATTGACCATGCCTACCACCTCCGCTCTTTTGCCGTGGACCAGCACGTGGCCAAAATTGCTCAAACTGCGTCTGTAGCCATGGTAATAGCCGATCGGGATCGTGGCCAGCCGCATGTTTTTTGTGGCCAGGTAGGCGTTGCCGTAATTGATGAAATTTCCGCCTTTCACTTGCTTTATGCTCATCACCCGGGTCTTCCAGCTTAGCACCGTCTTCAGGGGGTCGCGGGTAAATTTTGAATCATCCGAGAGAAGGTTTTTGACCCTGGTCTCCACCGATGGCCAAAAACCATATTGAGCGATGCCAAAGCGCACCATATCCATCATGGTGTCGGGATAGGTCAAGGCGGCTGCAGAGCAGGCACTGTGATAAAACTTTGGGATGAGCCCGCCTTTCTTCAGTTCCTTGCGCAGGCGATTGAAGGATTCGATCTGCCCTATCACCCGGGCATAATTGGCGATGCTTTCCGCTCCGGCAAAGTGGGTGCAGATGCCTTCCAAAAAGAGATAACGGCTGTTTTTCTTGATCAATGTGCGGATCTCGGGCAAGAGCTCTTCTTCCAGTCCGGTGCGATACATACCGGTTTCCAGCTCAAGATGGATGCGGGCTTTTTTCTTGAGCTTTCTGGCTACGACGATGGCAGCTTCCAGACGCTCTTTGGTGAAGATATAAAAAGCAATCTCACGTTCGATCGCCCATTCCATCTGATCTTCATCCAGCATGCCCATGACCACGATATGGCTTTCCGGGAGCTTGACCTGAAAGGCTCGATAGGCTTCATGGGCATCATAGACGGCAAAAAAGCGGATGCCATTTTCCTCAGCCAAAGGCACAAATTCTTCAATCCCGTGACCATAGGCATTGCCTTTGATCACCGAGAGAAAGGTCCTGTCCTTGCCAATGCGCTTTTGCAGATAGCGGATGTTTTTTCTGAGGGCACTCTTGTCCAATTCGATCCAACTGGGTTGTACCATTGTATATCTCCCAAAGTATTTCTAGTGTCTTTCACCTATCTGCGCATCAAAAGCTGCAAGCCGCTGCAGTCAAGGGAAAAATCAAAAGACAGTCTGCTGTACTGCCTTATCTTTGGCTCTGCCACCTGCACTTTCTGCCTCTGTCACAAAGCCCGGCTATCTATCTTGATCAGAAACCCAGAAAGAACAGCTCATAGGCCTTTGGAGGCGAAATGCTTAAGCTGTGGGATATATACTTTTTGCTTGACAGCATTGAGGGCTTGGGACTACATGTAATAAGGTTAAAAATACTGATAATTATAGGAGATAGAGATGCTTACCATAGACTGGAAAGAAAGGTTGACCTTGGATACAGAGGATTATCTGAAACACAAACTGCCGGGTAAGGACTATGATTTTGAGATCATTTTCAATGCCTATCCGGAACGGGTCAATGGTAAGGTCCCCGGTGAAGTAATCACTTACATCAGCGGTATCATCGTCAGGAAAATAGGCAAGAATCATGCCGAATTTATCCCTTTTTACAAACATCTATGGCTGAAAAAGGGAGACTATGGCAAGCTTGCCTTTGGAGGCATCCTGGCCAAAATTATGAATAAAGAGCCGGATATCTACCTCCCTCTTTTGGAAGAGATGATAGCCAAAAACGGCAATGCATCTCAGGTCAATGCCCTCCTGGACAAGGTTATGCTGTCCTTGACCAGAAGGTATCCGGACAAATACCTGGCCAGGGTTTTTACCTGGTGCAAAGACGAAAAGCCCGAGCTCGCCCGGGCCGCCACCAATCTCTTGGTGAAATTGGTCAGACGGAAGGATGAACTGATTCCCGAAGTGATGATCCATATGCAAAGTCAATGGTCTTATCCGTTGGAAGAATTACACAGTTTTCATGTCCTCTTTCTCAAGACGGTTGCCAAGCTCAATTTCGAGGCCTACCGGGCTGTATGGCAAGAATTTGGCATCTCTCGTGATCCTCAGATTGTGGAGCTGCTCTGCTCCTCGCTGCTGAGCTATCATCCGGATTTTGAGCCTGTGATCGAGATGTGGAGCAAAAGCGGTAATGCCCGTGTGAAAAAGGCGGGACTTGCTGCACAGAAGATTTTGAAAAAGAAGAAAGGAGCAAAAGCGTAGTGGATCTGAGTGTATTTATCACCGTTCTGGGAATGGAGCGATTGCAAAAGCGGATAAACGAACTGATGACTGAGCGCCCGGAAGTGATCAAGGCTGTGACGATTGCCAGAGAATTTGGTGATCTGTCTGAAAATGCCGAATACAAAGCAGCCAAGGAAAGGCAGCGGGCTATTGACAGTGAAATAGATTATCTTAGAAGAAGATCGGCGCTATTGAAAGTGGTTGACCCCAGCGGTTTTCCCAAGGATACCGTGCGTTTTGGCAGTAGCTGCCATACCCGTGACGAAGCAACCGGAGAAGAGCTGGGATTCAAGCTGGTGGGAGCGAACGAACTAAATTTTTATGAAGACGAAGAAACCCTGCAGGTGGTCTCGGTGGTATCTCCCATCGGGAATGGCCTTCTGGGCAAAAAAATAAATGAAGTGGCAGTCATCAAGGCCCCGATGGGTGAGCGCAGACTGCGTATACTTGAGATCTTGTAGAAAAAAAGATAAATGGAGAACTAATGAAGAAAGGGAAAAGTAAAAAACACCCGCTTGTATATGAAAGGAAAAACTTCTGGAAAGAAGCTCCTGCAAGCGAACAAAAAGCCGCGATGGAATATGCAGTGGCTTACAAAGACTTCCTCGATCAAGCAAAAACCGAACGTGAAGTAGTCGTCTGGACGGAAGCTTTACTAAAAACAATGAAATTCACTGACATCACCGGGAAAAAAGGCTCGAATAAAGTTTATAGAATCTTCCGTGGCCGCACAATGGCTATGGCTGTGCTGGGCAGTGAACCCCTTACCAAGGGATTCAATATGGTGGCAGCGCACATAGATTCCCCACGCATTGACCTAAAGCAAAATCCGCTCTATCAGGACGGTCCGTCTGAGATGGCTTGTATGCGCACTCACTACTATGGCGGCATCAAAAAGTATCAGTGGGTATCCACACCGCTGTCTCTGCATGGAGTGGTGATAAAATCCGATGGTAGCGTGCTGAATATCAGCTTGGGTGAAAAAGATGATGAACCCATCTTCATTATCCCGGATCTGCTTCCGCATCTGGCACGCAAAGAACAATATACCAAAAACATTGGTGAAGCGATCGACGCCTCCAGACTGAATCTTGTGTTTGGCGGTATGGTCCAGCCTTCTTCTGAAGAAAAAGAAGCTGTCAAAATCTTTGCGCTGGAGGCATTAAACAAAGCCTACGGCATCAGTGAAGCGGATCTGCTCTCAGCAGAGCTCTATCTGGTACCTGCCGGCAAAGCCCGTGATGCCGGGATCGACAGCTCCATGATCGCAGGCTATGGTCAAGACGACCGCATCTGTGCATACACAGCTCTTACCGCACTTTTGGATGGCGCTAAAGCCAAACCCAAACACACGATGATCGTCTATTTCTCAGATAAAGAAGAAGTGGGCAGCCAGGGTGCTTCGGGCGCTCACTCTATATTCATTCAGGATTTCGTGTCTGATCTGATGGCTTATAAAGGTGAAAAAAACACCAGTGCAAACCTGCGTAAGGCATTCATCAATTCACATATCCTGAGTGGAGACGTGGCTGCTGCTGTGGACCCGAACTATCCCAACGTCCACGAGAAAAATAATGCAGTCATCTTCAATCACGGGATAGGTATCTCAAAATACACAGGCAGTGGTGGCAAATATGGCTGCAACGATGCCAATGCTGAGTTTACCGCTAAGATCTTGAAGCTCTTTAACGATGCCGGAGTATTCTGGCAGATGGGACAGCTGGGTAAGCCTGATGAAGGCGGCGGTGGAACCATTGCGTATATCCTGGCAAACTTGGGAGCGGAAGTGATCGACTGTGGCGTGGGGCTGATGGGGATGCACTCTCTGTATGAACTATGCTCAAAAGCCGATCTCTACTCCACTTACAAAGCTTACAAGGCTTTTTTGGTTACTTAATCTCTAAAAAGGAGAATACTATGAAACACATCTTATTTATGGTCGTGGTCCTGGCTGTAATCACCGGTTGTGTGAGCAATTCTGCATACCGCGAACAAGAAGAGAGAGTGGCGGATCTCGAAGCTGAGCTCATGCAAAACAGCGAAGAATTGGTCGTTTTGCGCAAAGAAATCATGCATAGCCGCAGGGATGGCGGCATGTCCGCATCCTCTGACATTGAGCAAATCCATCTGCAATTGCTCCAAAATGAAGAAGATATGAAAAGCATGATTGCAGAGCATTCTCTGCTGGCTCAGACCGTGAGTGAACTCAGCAGCAATGTCGTGAGGGCAGATCAGATGATTGTGGATACGATCCGTGATCTGGAAAATCGCCTGAATGCTCTGGCCGCTGAGGGGCTCAGTCCCGAGGATGCCGCCCGCTATTCAGCCGGTTCTGATAGCAAGATTCAGCAAAATACTGATGACATCAAAAGCATCAGAGCAGATTTGCAAAACCTGATGAATAAAATCGATAAGATGCCGGCCGAAGCTCAAAACGCGGTTACTTCCTCCTCTGGTGAGATTGCAGAATATGAAGCAGCCAGGGATGAGTATTTCAAGGGCAGTTTTGATAGCGCTATCACCAAGCTGAACGCTTTTTTGGCAAAGTATCCCAATAGTGATTATGCCGGAAACGCCGTCTATTGGAAAGGCGAAACCTATTATGCCCAGGGACAGTTCAAAAATGCTATGCGTGAGTTTCAAATGGTAATATCCCGCTATGCGAAGTCCTGGAAGAGTGCAGATGCTCAGTTTAAAATCGGCCTCACCTACAAACAAA
>CAZWUD010000046.1:0-8576 GCA_964637055.1 uncultured Candidatus Cloacimonadota bacterium | reverse complement strand
GTCACGCTGTTCTCAAATGATACCGGGTCTGCGATGGCGGAGATCAAGCTTAGCTTCTCCTGCATCAGGTCTTTGGCAAAGAGTGTGCGGCCATTGCAGATGATGGATCCGGGGCGGCTATGGGCTTTGAAGACTTTTGCCCCGCTCTTGTTCAGCAAGCTTTCCAGCTCAGGATCTGGCAGGTTCCCCGGTTTTTGATGGAGCAGGCAAAGGCACTTGGAATTGAGTGCAGACAAGCTTTCCCGCAGATAGCCCGCGGGGATCACAAAGCCATTGCCCAGGCCGATCTTGGTGTCAAAGACCACGATGTCCAGATCCCGCTTTACCTTCAGATGCTGAAAGGCGTCGTCCAGGATCATGATATCCAGATCAGGAAAGAGCCGGGCGGCTAAGTGCAGGACTTCGGCACGCTTGCGGCCGCTGAAGACGGGGATATCGTCCAGAAGACGGGCTGCCATGCTGGCTTCATCACCAGCGGTCTGGGGATCCACCAGGAATTCGCTGCCATCATAGATCAAGGTGGCCGAGTCTTCCAGGGGGGATTTGTAGCCCCGGGAGGAATAGGCCAGCCTGAGTCCGCGGCTCCCCAGTTCCCGCGCCAGGGCGATGGCAATGGGGCTTTTGCCGCTGCCGCCGCTGCTGAGATTGCCGATGCTGATCACACGGAAGGGGGCTTGGTAGGCTCTTTGAAAGAGAAATCTGCGCCTGAAACGCATATACCCGGCATAGACTAGCGATGCCGGGTATAAGATATAGCTGAGTAGGCTGCGCTTTAAAAGGTGTTTTTGGGCAAAGTCAAATTGCTTCACTGTTCCAGTTTACGATCGATCAGCTTTACCAGCTTTTCCACGTCAAAGGGCTTGAAGATCACGTCTTTGAGACCGTCCACCTTGGCTCGCACCAAGACGTGGTTTGGATCATAACCAAAGCCGGTCATCATGATCACCGGGATCTTATCATCATAATCCTTGATGCGCCAGAAAAGCTCGTAGCCATCCATATCCGGCATGGCGATATCGGTGATCACCACATCCACCTCACCTTTCATGATCTTTTGCAGGGCTTTGAGGCCGTCCGAGAAAGAGTGAACTTCCCAGTCGGGGCGAAGATCAGAGATCTCTATCTTGAGGTTTTCAACCAGTTCTTCTTCGTCGTCTACAATGCAGATAATTTTGCTCATGAGAGTTCTTTTCCCGTAATGATCTTGTATGCTTGGAGGTATTTTTCCCGGGTTTTATCGATCACTTCCTGCGGCAGCTCGGGGGCCGGGGGACGTTTGTCCCAACCGCTTTGGCTGAGGTAGTCCCGGATATACTGTTTGTCAAAACTCTTGGGGCTGTGGCCGATCTCATAGCTCTCGATCTCCCAGAAACGGGAGGAATCCGGAGTCAGACATTCATCGATGAGGATGATCCTGTCTCCGATCGAGCCATATTCAAACTTGGTATCGGCCACGATGATGCCTTCTTTTTTGAGAAGCTCGTGAGCGTACATGTAGAGTGCCAGGGATTTGTCCTTCAGCTCGCGGGCTATCCATTCGTCCATGTGGGCCATCATATCGCGGTATGAGATATTGACGTCATGTCCGTCAGTGGCCTTGGTGGAAGGGGTAAAGAGCGGTTTGGGAAATTTCTGGCTTTCCTGCATGTCCTCGGCGATCATCATGCCGCCCACGGTGGCGCTATGCTTGTATTCATTCCAGGCAGAGCCGCTGATGTAGCCGCGCACGATGCACTCAAAGGGGATCACGCGGGTCTTGTGCACCAGCATGGAGCGTCCCTGCAGGTAGTCTGCAAAGGGCTGCAGCTCGCTGGGATATTAGGCCACCTGGTCGGTGATGAAGTGGTTTTCGGCGATCTCCCCTGTGCTTTTAAAGAAATGTGCGGAGATGCCGTTGAGCACCTTACCTTTGTCCGGGATCAGGTTTGGAAAGACCACGTCAAAGGCGGAAACACGGTCGCTGGTAACGATCAGGAGTCGTTCCCCCAGATCATATACATCACGCACTTTGCCGTGCGTCGATGATGACACGATTGAGACTTGCTTGAGTTTATCTTGCATGAGACAGCTCCTTTATATAGTCATAGATAATTTTCATTTCGTCGAGCACAGCCAGAGGAAGCGCCAGTTTTTCATTTTCCCGGGGGCTGCTTGTGTCGATGGGGAAGAGGTATTCTTTGCCGGCCAATACGGCGCGGGAAAGCTGGCCGGACTGGATGCTGAGGGATTCATTTTCCAGCTCGAGATCCCGGCTCACATAAAGAAAGTTCAGCCAATCCCGATATTTGGACAGGAGGCTGATCTCGTCATCCAGCAGGTCGGCTTTGGCAAATTCCAGATCATCAAAGTATTTATCCCTCTCTTTTTGCACCATTTCCAAAATGCCGTTTTGCGGGTGCATAAAGGTCTCTTTGAGCAGGATCTCCAGTTTCTGGAGGTCATGCTCCAGCGGGGTCTCCTTAGCGGGGGCCAGAGCCAGACACCAGCCCCGGCAGATGCCGTTCTCAAATTTATCACAAGGATAAGTGCCGGTCTCGCAATAGGGTAACCTCACAATGCGGGAAAGCGAATCCAGGAGGTCAACCAAAAAGAAGCGACTGCGGAAAGGCCCGAGATAGATCCAGTCATCACCCGTGTGGGGTTGGATGCGGATGAAGGGGAATTGGTGGCTGTTCAGCGCCAGATAGACATAGCTTGCATAGGCTTGCAGACGGTGCTGATACTGGGGATGATGCTTCATCACAAAGCTTTTGAGCATGATGAGAGCGGACATGGAACTCGGCATGGGCTGATATTCCAAAAGCTCTGCCTGAGAGAGGATCTCCTCCAGGAGGGGGTCTTCCTCACGCAGGCTCCAAAAGCTCTTGAGCCGTGCCCCCAGATGCGCACTGATGCCCGCATAGAGGTATTCCCCTGCGCTTTTCAGGGCATAAAAAGCCCATCCACCGGGCAGGCTATCCGGAATTGGCTCAAAGTTTTCGGAAATTTTCAGGCGAATCATACGGCCATCCTTTTCCATATGCTATTTATGTCAAATGAAATTCTAGGGCAAGAGTCCTGATAATTTGCTTGTACATAGTCGATTGGCCGGGCTCAATGCGATAGATCATAATCACTTAGGGCAGAAGTGGGGAGCTTGCCTTTAGAGGGCGGAGATCAGGATCTTGCGGATGCGCTTGGTGATCACCACCAAAAACAGGGTGAAGCCGATCATCAGGGTGGAGAGGGCATTGATCGTGGTGATCGTGCCCCGGCGGATGGTGCCTTCCACATAGATCGGGAGTGTGTCAAAGCCGCGGCCTGAGGTGAAGAAAGTGATGATAAAGTCATCGATCGAGAGCGTGAAAGACAAAAGTGCAGCGGCGATGATCCCCGGCAACATCAAGGGAAATTTTACCTTCCAAAAGATGTAAAAAGGCCTGGCGCCCAGATCCGAAGCGGCCTCTACCAGAGAGTGGTCAAAACCCTCCAGTCGAGATTGGATCACGATCACTGTATAGGATATGCAAAAAGTCACGTGGGCGATCAGAACGGTGAACATGCCGGTATTGACCCGGGTGAAATTGAAAAGCAGTGCCAGCGAGACTCCCATCAGGATGTCCGGGATCACCAGGGGGATGTAGATCAGTGCCAAAAATCCCTTGCGGGGGCGAAAGCGCTTATTTTCCAGTCCCAGAGCTGCCAGGATCCCCAAAGTGGTGGAGATCAGAGTGCTCAGCACCGCGATCAGCATGGTATTGCGAAAGGCTTCTTTGATATTGGCGTTTTCAAAGAGCTGGGTGTAGTATTTGAGGGTAAAGCCCTGCCAGCCGGAGATGATACGGGAGTCATTGAAGCTGAAGATGATCAGGATCAAAATCGGGATATACAGGAAGATCATCACCAGGCTGAAAGCGGTGAGATTGAGCCCTTTGTAGAAACGGGGAGGGGAAAACTTCATGAGCTGCGACTCCGGGCCAGATGTCGGCGGTAGAGGCCATACATGATGAGTAGCAGCAGCGCCACCATGATCAGCAAAGTCAGCGACAAAGCGGAGGCCATGGGCCAATTACGAGGGATATTTTTGATCTTGTAGGTGATCACCTGTCCCACATACAGCGAACTCTGATTGCCTACGAGCTGCGGGATCAGATATGCGCCCAAAGCCGGGATAAAGACCAGGAGGCTGCCTGCAAAGATACCTTCAATCGACAGCGGCAGGGTGATGCGAAAGAAGGTTTTGACCTCGTTTGCTCCCAGATCCATCGCTGCCTGCAAGAGGGTAAAATCCAGCTTTTCCAGCACACTATATAATGGCAAAATCATATATGGCAAATAGACATAGACCATCACCAGGATCACAGCCAGATTGCTGCGCATGATCTCCAGCGGTTGATTGATCAGCCCCAGGCTCATCAGCGCCTGATTTAGCACACCGCTATAGGAAAGGAAGATGCGCCAGCTAAAGATGCGGATGATGAGATTGGTCCAAAAAGGGATGATGATAAAGATGAGCAGTGTGTTTTTGAGCTTTTCATTTGCCCGGGCGATGTAGTATGCCACCGGAAAACCCAGGATCAGGCAGATGCCCACGGTATAGAGCGCCAGCTTGAAAGATAGAAAAAAGGGTTGCAAATAGCCGCCCGTAAAGACCTGCCGATAGGCATCCAGCGAGACCTCAAACTTTACGTCATAGAGATCCGGAGTGAGGAAACTATAGATGACTACGATCAGATATGGGATCAGGAAAAAACAGCCCAACCAGATCATGGTGGGCAGGCTGAGCAACCAACTGCTCAGGTTCTTTTTGCGGTCTGCAATTTCTTGTCGGCTCTGTGGCATCAGGCTTTGTTCCTTTTCACATAGCGCTTGAGCTTGCCGCTCTCATCCAGCTCGGCATCTGCCAGCAGCTCAAAGTGATCGTCATCGATCAGCCAGGAGTCGCTATCATGCCAGAAGAGCCAGACCTTATCCTCCCAATCCAGCGCTTTGTCGTCAAAATAGACCCGCTTATGCTGGGAAAAGACCCGGAATTTCAGCTTGCCCACCCGCACGATGTATTGGGTGTGAGAGCCCAGGTAGAGGATGTCCTCGATCTGCCCCTTGATGATATTGATGTCTTCCTGTTGCCGTGGTTTATGACGGGAGATGGCGATCTTTTCCGGGCGCAGCGAGAGCGTGATGCGGCGGCCTTCTTCCACCGGTATGTGATAGCTGGTATCTATCTGCAAAAGCTGGCCGGTGCCGTCCGGACAATCCAGCTCCAGATAGTCATCGTGGATCTTCCTGGTGGTGCCTGTGATGAGATTTGTCTCTCCGATGAAATATGCGGAAAAGATGCTGGAGGGGCGCTCATAGATGTCGTCCGGCGGGCCTTCCTGCACGATCTTGCCCAGATTCATCACGGCCAGACGGTCGGAGATGCTCATGGCCTCGCCCTGGTCATGAGTCACATAGATGAAGGTGATGCCCACGGCATCGTGGATGTTCATCAGTTCGATCAGCATGTGTTGCCTCAGCTTCAGATCCAGCGCAGCCAGGGGTTCGTCCAAAAGTAGCACGCGGGGTTTGTTGATCAGGGCGCGGGCGATGGCGATGCGCTGCTTTTGCCCGCCGGAGATCTGATCCGGATATTTGGCCGCTTGATCATCCATCTTCACCAGGCTCAGCATCTCGGTCACGCGGTCCTGGATCTCGGCTTTGGGAGTCCGCTTTATCCTGAGGCCAAAGGCCACGTTGTCATAGAGCGTCATGTGCGGAAATAGCGAGTAGTTTTGAAAGATGGTATTCACTTCCCGTTTGTAGGGAGGGATGTCACTGATGTCCTGTTCACCCAGGCGGATAGACCCGTCCGTGGGCACTTCAAAGCCGGCGATCATGCGCAAGAGCGTGGTCTTGCCGCAACCGCTGGGCCCCAAAAAGGAAAAGAGCTCACCGCTTTTGATGGTGAGATTGACCGTGTCCACCGCACGGAAAGTCCCATAATCCTTGCTGATGTTTTCCAGTATGATGTCTGCCAATCTTAAACCTCAGTTCAGTTTTAATATCTTGCGAGTAAGGCTGCCGGCCTGATCCGTCTCCAAACGCAGGAGATAGATTCCGCTGCCCAGCCGCCGGGCATTTTCGTCTTTGCCGTCCCATTCAATAGTAAAGCCCTCTGCTGTCAAGTCTTTAGTGGATAGGCTGCGCACTTTTTGCCCCTTGAGGTTATAGATGCTCAGATCACCTTTGCCTTTGACTTCCTCCGGCACTTGGATAAAAAGCTGCTCCGAAAAAGGATTGGGATGGCAGCTCAGCCGGGCCGGGGGCAGGATCTCATCGGCCACCGCCACTGCACTGGTGCTGCCAAAGATCTCCAGATCATCGATATAGACGCCGTCTGCCACTGTCGAAGAACTTGTATGGATGGCAAAGCTCAGATAGATAGATTCACCGGCCAGAAAGCTGAGATCCAGATCATAATGCGTCCAATCCATGCTACCTGTAAAGATCTGGATGGTCTGCCAGTTGCTCTGTCCCGATAAACGGTAGCGCAGGGACGCATAATCCGAATCCGGAGGGAAATCCGCCTTGGCGGCAAATTGCAGATTCACCCTTTCTGCAGAGCTCAGATGGATCCCTTGGGCGGTGCTGGCCGAGGAAATGATGTTATTGTGATAGTTGCCGTCGGGGCTGTCTGTCAGAGAGAAAGATCCGCTGTATTGCTCCTGACTGGTGAGACCCCAGCTTCCGGTGCATTGCCACTGCGTGATCCCATCTTCAAAGTCATCGGCAAAGATGCGGGCATCCGAGAGCCGAAAGTGCAGATCACCCTCACCGGCGCGCATGCTAAAATGCAGGCTGCCAAAGCCGGGATATGAGATCACCGTGTCGTATTCACCCCGGTAGATGGCACTGAGCTGGATCACCCCGTCTGCACTGCTGTAGTGCTCTCCCAGTTCTTCACTGCTCAGCCGGGCTCTGTCCAGAGGATTGCCGACCATATCCGTGATCTGGATCACCTGCTCCACCAGCGTTGCCGGCTCTAGAGCGATATCCAGCAAGGTCTGCTGAAGGCGATCGATCTCCACGCTGTGAGTCTGGGGAAGATAGCCGGGGCAACTGATGGTGACCTGATGCTGGCCCTCAGGTAAAAAGCGGAAATATCTGCCAAAATCTGCCCGGGAATATATCGCTGCCCGCGAGGGCAAATGCTCATCAATGCCGTGCACAAAGATCTCAGCGGCCAGAGGCTCGGCAGTGCTGGAGTCGGTGACTATCCCTGTCAGCGTCTTGTAGTCTTTGCGCAATAAGAGGAGCAGGGCCGCGTTCAGATGATTTTGCACGATCTGGTTCATCTGGGCAGCCGGTGGGATAAATTCTGTGGCCATTTCGACGGTATAGGAAAAGATGCCCAATGTGCCATAGGTCCAGTCCTCGCATGAGCCGCTCACGGGATAGAAAGAACAGGAGGGCATCGCATCATAAGTTCCGCCATATTGCTTGTCGATGGTGGCCGCCATGGCCTGTGCCAGCGCTGCTTGTTCCTGATGATCGGGGCCGCTGGTATTATGCGCAAAACCGTAGGGATAGAGCACGTATTCGCCATAACTGTGATAGCTGATTCCGGCCAGAAAGTGCCGCGCTTCCAAAAAGTCCCGCAAGGCCTGAGTCTCAGGCTCGGAAAAAGCCGCCGGACCGTGATAGGTCACGCTCCAGGGATCATCCGAAGCGCTGATATTGCCACGCATGTAGGAGTAGTTTCGGTTCAGATCCACCCCGTCGGCGCCATCACCGTAAGATCCAGTATCGATAGCCTGGTTATCGTTGTTATCACGAATGTTTTTGCGCCACCAGACATCGGTCTCATCGATCACCAGCTTGTGCCCGTCGGGATTGAGTAGGGGGATAAACCAGATCTCGGAAGAATCCACGATATCGGTAATTCCGGGATCGGTCCCATAGTTATCCAGCAGCAGATAAAGGATCTCCATGGTGACCTCCAGGGAGATCGGCTCGCGGGCGTGATGGGTGCCCACAAAATAAAACTGTGCCTCGTCTTCGGTCTGGGAGACGTTGTCCGAGAGCTTGATCGCCATGATCTCATGGTCAAAATCCTGATAAGCTGCAATGCCCTGGGCGGCATAGTCTTGCCCCCAGCCGGCCCCGATGCTGTGCAGCTTTACCAGATGCGGGTAAAAGACCGGTAGCATCTGCAGCTCAGCCATTAGCTCAGCATAGCTTCTATAGCCGGGAAGATCACGTTCAAAACTCCGTAGATTGGCTTTGAGACGGGCTTCGCTTTGCGTGATGATGAGTCTTGGATGCTGGCTCTCAAAATCCTCCAGAAGGTCTTCATGGATAACGATATCCAGATACCTGCCGGGATGATAAAGGGCGATGTCCAGCCCCTGCGCCTGATATACTCTAAAGTCCGCCGGATCGGGATTGGGGATGCGGATTACCATTTTTTCGGCAAATGCTGAAGTAGAGAGGAAGATGATAAGGATGAAAAGGATGCGTCGCATAATTACTCCTGCTGGGTATTTTTGGGCAAAAAAAACACAGTGGGGAATGCCGGGCGGCATCCCCACTGCTCGGAGGGCATTCTATGTAGG